>CACLBX010000045.1 GCA_902605215.1 uncultured Pelagibacteraceae bacterium | reverse complement strand
AGCAATTATCTCTGTCAATTTGCATTTGGTTTATCATATTATTATGGTGGAAATTTTGATCTATCTCTTAACCATTCTTACAACTCGATTAAGCTAAATAAAAAATTTGCTCACGGTCGAAGATTATTTGGATCTTCTCTCTATCAAATTGGAGATAAAAAAAGGGCTACTAAAGAAATGGAGAAAGCACTTGAATTATATGAAGATGCATACGGGCAGTGGAGAACATTCTTTGAGCTTTGGCGATTTAGTTTTCTGGATGATGACATTACTGAAGCAAAAAAATATGCAGAAAAATTAGTAAAACTTCAACCTGAATACCCTCAGTCATATATTGGGTACCTTGCAACATTTGAAAAGGGGAACAATATTAAATCAATGAAATCTAAGCTTTTGGAACTTCTTCCCAATTTTAGTCCTCCTATGATTAGAAATTTTCATTCATGGATCAGGGAAGATCAGGCTAATAAAATTATTGAGAGCTTAAGAAAGCATATATCATGAATGGAGGCCACGACCGGAATCGAACCGGTATACAAGGATTTGCAGTCCTCTGCGTAACCATTCCGCCACGTGGCCAAATCATGAGTTTTATATCATCAATAATTCAAAACTGTGAATAATTTTAATAGATATGTATATCAAATCTCAACTCTATATAGATAGTTATGGAAACTAATACTGACAACTTAAGAATGGTTCAAGGGCAAATTAAGCCAATAAATGGCATGACTGAAAAGTTAGTGTCTATATTTAATTCCTTAAACAGAGAAGACTTCATGCCTGAAGAATTTAAAGAGAGCGCATACGTAGAAAAAAATTTAGCTTTAATTAATCATAGGGTTATTCTAAAACCTGAATTAGTTGCAAAGATTGCAATGCACATAGGTCTAAAAGAAAATGAAAACGTATTGATTTTAGGTTCAACGACTGGTTACTTAACGGCAGTATTATCATTAATAGCCGAAACTGTAATTGTAGTAGAAGAAGATGATTGTTATATTAAATCTTCAGAATCAGCTACAAAAGAAAATAATCTTAATAACGTTATTTATATAAATAAAAGTATTTCAAACGGGTGTACTGAGCAAAGCCCTTTTAATGCTATCATTATTGAAGGCGCTGTAGATCATGTTCCTCAAAAATTGCTTAATCAACTTGAAAAAAACGGAAGACTAATAGCAATTGTGTCTGAAAATGGCCTATGTAATGCTAAAATGTTTACAAGAAAAGAAACTATGTTCCATTCTAAGCAATTATTTCCTTGCTCTCTGCCAGTATTGCCTTCTTTTAAAGAGAAAAACATCTTTAGTTTTTGATAGCCAATAGATATAACATCATGAACAAACTATGAATCAAAGCAATAAAGACACTGACGACATACTAGATGCTATTAAATCGATGATGAGCAGTGATCAGCTTAATAGTGAGCAGAATCTTCCAAAAGATATCATTGAATTAACCAAACCTATCGATGAAAAAGAAATCCATGAAAGCGAAACAAGTATTCTTGAATTAACAGAATTGGTTGCTGATGAGACGTCTGATGAAAAAGTTGCTTCGGAAGCAAAGGACTTGACAATAAGCAAAGATCAAATTCGGAATGTGGTGAGAAATACGATAGAATCATTACCTGAAGAGACAATTGACAATATTATAAATGAAGAGCTCAAAAGAGTTGTTTTAGAAAGATTAAGTTCAGCAAAAATAAGTATAAGTACTCAAAATAACAAAGAATAAATGTTAGATAAATATTATCAACCTGATTCAGTTGAAAAAAAAATCTATAAGCAATGGGAAGAAGATGGAGCCTTTAAGGCTCCAACCGATTCAAAAAATAAACACTATAGCATAGTTATACCTCCACCAAATGTGACTGGAAATTTACATATGGGGCATGCATTAAATAATACGTTACAGGACATTTTAATTAGGTTTTATAGAATGAGAGGACGAGATGTATTATGGCAGCCAGGAACGGATCATGCTGGAATAGCCACTGAAATGGTCGTCGAACGAGAATTGAAGAAGCAAAAAATAAAAAAAGCTAATCTGTCTCGTGAAGAGTTTATAGAACATGTTTGGAAATGGAAGGACTCATCCGGAAATAAGATAATAAACCAACTTAAAAGACTTGGCTGTTCATGCGATTGGTCCAGAGAAAGATTTACACTTGATGAAGGCCTTTCTAAATCCGTACGTC
>CACLBX010000044.1 GCA_902605215.1 uncultured Pelagibacteraceae bacterium | reverse complement strand
TTCCCAAATGATGGCGGTCTGATCCCCTTTATCTTTTAAATGTCGATCAATGCAATTAGCAGATGCATTAAGTGCACCATCCTCATACCATTTGATTGAAAAGTTATCTTTATTAAATGAAACATCTTTTACTTTTGTATATTGCTTTATCCATTCAATACGTTTGCCATGCTCGTTCCAAAAATCTTCATTGTTGTTGAATGATGTTTCATACCACTCATTATATTTATCTTGATTAATCTGTGCGTTGGCAGACCAATCGGCACTGACGTCAAATTTTTCATTATCGCTCATAGACTAAATATCTTATTTGATACCACCTAGATTGCAAATAATAGTCCAGGACTTCTTATCGATGGGCATTACAGACAGTCTCGATTGTTTCACTAATGCAAGATGATTAAGTCTTTTGTCATCTTTAACTTGAGTGAGATTTACTCTTTTTTTTAGCGGTTTAACTGCGCTTATACTCACCATACCAAAGCGTTTGGACTTATCAGTGGGATCAGGGTGATACTCTTTAACAACTTTGACAATGCCTACAACATCACGCTCTTTTACTGAATGATAAAAAAAACAAAGGTCACCTTTTTTCATTTTTTTCATGTTGTTAGATGCTTGATAATTTCTTACACCATCCCATCCTTCACCTTTGGCACCAGCTTTGACTTGCTGTTCCCAGGACCATGTTTCAGGCTCAGATTTCATTAACCAATATTGCATTTTTATTCCTTCGTTATGGGTCTATTTAAAAGTTCTTGAATGGTAAGATCAATATTTTTTTTTCGATACAACACTCTATAGACAGCTTCATTAATGGGTAAATCTAATTTTTTTTTATCAGCAATTTTCTTTAATGCTCGAACAGTAAATACACCTTCAGCGATTGAAAATTTTTTTTGAATAATTTCATTTAATGTTTTTCCTTTCGCTAAATCAATTCCAAGAGAAAAGTTTCTGGATTCTTTAGAAGAACATGTAAGAAATAAATCGCCCATGCCCGAAAGGCCAGCGAGTGTACTTTTTTTTGCATTCATTGATTTTGCAACCGTTGTTATTTCTGCAAAGCTTCTTGAAATGATTGAGGCGACCGCATTATCTCCGTATTTTTTTCCAACAACTATACCGCTTGCAATGGCGTATATATTTTTTAGTGCGCCCGCAATTTGTGATCCAATAATATCACTGGATAAATAAGGTCTCAGTGTTGGTGATTTAATGAGCGTTGCAATTTTTTTTGCTACTTCTTCGTGCTTGGATGCAACAGTAGTTGCAGCGGGTAATCCCTTTGCAATTTCTGCAGCAAAATTTGGTCCCGAGATAATTGCAATTTTATTTTTTGGAAATATTGAAGATACAATTTGGCTTGGTAATTTCAAGCTGTTCATTTCAAGTCCTTTTGAGCAGCATACAAAAATAGTTTTTTCATTTAGTGAATTTTTTAATTTAGTCAGAACACCAGAGAGATATTGAACAGGAATCACTAAAAATAATATCTCGCATTCAGAAACTTTGTTGATTTCTGCCGTACAATTTATTTTTTTGCTTAATTTAATTTTTGGAAGAAATCTCTTATTTTCTCTATGCTTTTCAATGTTTTCACAGACACTTTTTTCTTTGGCCCAGAGTCTTACGTGTTGTTTTTGCGCCAATATATTGGCAAGCGCTGTACCCCAAGCACCAGCTCCAATGACTCCAATTTTAAACTCTTTTTTATTCACCAATGATTCTTTTTCCTTTCATGAATAAAGCATCTTTATCAAGTGGCCATCTTGGTTTTGGTTTGAAATCTAGCTTGTTAAACATGTCTCGCTCATACCTCTCTATTCCTGCAAGTGCGATCATCGCTCCATTATCAGTACAATATTTTATGGATGGAAATAAAAATTCACATTGATGAGTTGACTCTAATTTTCTTAGTGCGCCACGAAGACTTTTGTTGGCTGCTACACCTCCAGCAACAACAATTTTTATCTTTTGCTTAGTCTTGCTTATGCTTTTGAAATGTTCAATTGCATTTTGAGCTTTGGTAAACAAGATTTGGTTTATAGTTCTTTGAAAAGAGGCTGACATATCTTTTTTAAATTTTTCAGTACATTTATTTTTTGCCACAATATTAGCAACCGCTGATTTCAGACCAGCAAAAGAGAAGTGACTATTCTTTTCGTTGATTAGGGGTAAGGGTAACTTGTATTTATTTTCATCTCCTTCTTTAGCGTATTTTTCGATTTCGGGCCCACCTGGGTATTCCATTTTTA
>CACLBX010000043.1 GCA_902605215.1 uncultured Pelagibacteraceae bacterium | reverse complement strand
TTCAGGGTTTGAAGCCGCTGTACCAGCAATAATTTCAGCGGCCGCGTCAGGATTTAATGCGATCATCTCCGCTATAATTTCAGCTGTCGCTTCCTGTGAAGCGGCTAGAGCAGCTTCTTGTCCTGCTTGATTACTCTCTATTAATAAATCTTGTGTGTCTGATCTAATTTCAGCAAGTTCGCCTTGCGCATCAGATATAGTATCTTGAGCATCTGAAGCAGCGCCCGCATCGGATGAACCTATATTAGCTTGCGCATCAGATACAGCATCAGCAAATCCAGCTTGTGCGTCAGCAGTTTGACTTTGCGCGTCGGTTTGAATTTCTGCGTTAGCTTGAGCAGTTTCTTGATTAACTTCTGCAATTGCAGCTTGAGAAACACCATTAGCTACACCAGCAGCAACAGCAGCAGCAGCTTCAGGAGCGGCTTGTGCCATAGCAGTTGCAACTTGTAACGCCGACTCTGGATCAGCGGCAGCCACAGCAGTAGCAGCGCCGGCAGCAGCAGCTGGATTAGCAGCAGCCATTGAGGCAGCAGCCTCTACAGCATGTTCAGGAGCAGCTTGTGCAACAGCAGCGGCAACAGCGCCAGCAGCAGCGGGAGTTGACTCAGCAATTGCAGCGGCCATTTCGGCAGCGCCTTCAGGATTTATTTGTGTAAGGGATGCAGCAACAGCACCTGCAGCGGCAGGGGCATTATTCACAACATCTGATGCAACATCTTCCGCAATGTCTGGAGCGGCAGACGCCATCGCGGCGGCTGTTGCACCTGCAGCTTGTGGTGCAGCTGCGGCAATAGCCCCAGCTATCTCTGCAGCTTGTTCAGGTATCGCCTGTGCTGTTGCAGTTGCAATTTGTTGGGCGGCGGCAGGGTTAGCTTGAACCACAGCTGCCAACATCTCATCAGGGTTGTCATTGTTAGCTGCGTAATCTTGTATTAATGCCTGCTGTTCTTCCGGTGAAGCTGCAGCTGCAACCTCCTGAAAAAACTCTTGAGCCTCTGCTGGAGTTACTGGCATTTAATTATTCCTTTCTTAGTTAATCTTTATACTTATTAAGCTTTACGATGATGAAGTATTAAATGTTCCTTCAGTTTTAGTATTTTCAATCATTGATGGGTCGAGCAAGTTAATCACATCAAGAATTTCATATACAGAAGTTACAAGAGACATACTGTCATCTGATAGATCCTTTAATGCGCTTTCAAGGGTCTCCTCGGCAGATAGAACAGCAGCAGCATCAGTTTGATCAGCAGCTCTTTCTTTTTGAGCAATAGTTAAAAGTTCTTGAGCAATAGTTGCTTCATTTTCACTGTAGGATAGCATCGTTCTTGCATTTGAATATTCAATCCATGCATCTTTTGCTGTTTTAATTGTATCTCTCTCCTTAACCGCAAGATCATTTATTGATCTATCTAGTGCTGAACGATCATTTAAGTAACCCGGCATTTCCATATATAGTCCTGAAATAGGAAACTCAACTGTAACTTTTAGTTGTTCCTCGTGATGACTACCGCCAGTATGAGATGCATCTTTTTTGTCAGAATATTTCAATTCACCGTCAACTGATGGACCAAAACCTGCAAGCGCCACGTTAAGATCGTTTTTAGCTATATCAACATCCATTTTTGCTTTCATTAAATCTCTATTGTTTGCAAGCGCTAGTTCAACAGTTGCATCCATAGAATTAGGAACCATTGAAAGTGCTTCTGGATTTAACCTAGGTTTCACTAAGCTGCTCGTCTCTACTGCTTCGGTTTTAAAAAGCTTTTCAAAAGTAAATACTGCAGATTTAAAACTTTTTTCATCTGATATTACTGTTTTCTGCGCACTTGCTAATTGTCTTTTCGCTTTCAATACGTCAGAGGCCAATCCGGATCCGACTTGAACTCTTATTTCTTCCTGACCAGATGTAGCTCTCGTATTTTCTTCTGCTGCAACTGAAGCTTGAAGTTTTTCACCCGCTTTTATCAATCCCAGGTATGCATCAGCAGCTTCAATCAAAAGATCATTTCTTGCAGTTATAAAGTCCAACTCAGATTTTTCAGATTCTAATTGTTTATTTCTGATGCCATTAAGAGTAGCGCCTGAATCCATAATTTTTTGTTTCCATGTCCAATCCCATGTTTTGAAATTTAACTGCGAATTTGAACTTGATTCATATTTATCATTTCGTCCAGATTCGTATTTGACTGATAGGTCTGGGGCATAAGCTAGTAAGGCATCTGTTACATCTCTATCCGATTCTTCGAGTTCTTTTTTTGCATTAATAATATCTTCATGGCTATCAAGAATTTGATTAACCATATTTGTTAATGTTTGTGCATTAGCGCTCACAAAACT
>CACLBX010000042.1 GCA_902605215.1 uncultured Pelagibacteraceae bacterium | reverse complement strand
TTGACTCAGAAACAAAAAGAGTACTAAATTTTTGTGACTTAAATTGGAACAGCAAACTAATTCACTTTAATAAATCTAAATTTATAAGTCAGACGGCAAGCAATATTAAAGTAAGAGATAAATTTTCAAAAGAAGAAGATATAAAGCATTTAGAAATGTCCAAGTTCCTTAAAATTTTTTTTTAAAAGACTGGCTGAATATAAAAATATAAGTTTCATAAATCCCATACTGGCACTTATTCTCAACACCATTGATTTTGGTTTTCGTTTATATACAATGAGACAATTTTCAACTTAATAGTAATTCATTACTTCATACCCTAATAATGGCAAAATTCTTTAATCCGAAAAAAACTGAATATTTTTTAAAAAAATTTCTTGGACTATCCGACTCTTTCCTTCTTAAGCGAAGGGCTATGAGGTATCTCAAAAAAGGGGAGAGAGAAATGCGAGTTCTTAGGGACATAGTGGATAAATCAAGGGCATCAATAGACATTGGCGTTTACAGAGGCGTTTATGCATTTCATTTATCTAATCTCTCCAAATTTGTATATGCCTTTGAAGCTAACTCATTATTACATTCCAGACTTCTTTCAGCGTTTGAAAATAAAAAAAATGTTAAGGTAGAAAATCTTGCGATCTCTTCATCTAGTGGTCATACAGATCTCAGAATTCCAATTAGGGATGATCAAGCCGAGTATGACGTTGAGCAAAAATATCAACTTGGTACAGCTACTATTCACAATAATAATGACCTAGGAGAACAAAAATACCATACAATTAAAAATATAAAAAAAATAACCTTAGATGAGTATGATTTTAATCATAATGTTGGATTTGTTAAAATTGACGTTGAGGGTCATGAATTAGATATCATTCGTGGAGCAACTAATTTTTTAAAAAGTAATAAGCCTGTGTTATTAGTTGAAATTGAAGAACAGCACACTGGAATAGATCCAAATTCAATTATCTCAGAAATAAACGACTTTGGGTATAATTGTTTTTTTGTGAATGAAGAATATGAGATAAAGCCTTTAGTTGACGCCCTGTCTATTCAAAATAATAATTTTATTTTTCTACCCAATTAAAAATTTCAAATACATATCTCTACTAATTGTATAGAGTAATTAGCATGAGAGCATCCAAAGTCGCTAGATATTCATGGACCATGTTTGATTTTGCAAATCAGCCTTTCTATACATTAATCATGACGTTTGTTTTTTCTGTTTACTTTACAGATGTGTTTCTCGTTGGTGCAGACGGTGCTCAAAAATTAACACTCACACAAACAATTTCGGGCTTGGCTATTGCCATCTTAAGTCCTGTTCTTGGATCCATTACAGACATAAAGGGAAATCGAAAACTATTAATGGGAATAACATCTGCATTATTTGTGCTTGGCATGGCATTGCTTTGGTATTCGCCCCCAGGTGCACCAGATGGCATTTGGCTCGTCATGTTTGGATTAATACTTGCTTCTGCAATGGTTGGATTTTCTGAGGTTTTTAATAATTCAGTTTTATCAACCATTGAGACCCCTGAGAATTCTGGTTGGTTAAGTGGTATGGGTTATGGGGTTGGTTACATAGCAGGTCTTATCGCATTAATTTTATTTTTAATAATATTTGTGTGGCCAGGCGGTGAAACTGAAAGTCTTTACGGTTTGAATACGAGTGAATACGAACACATAAGAATTGTTGGACCACTCAGCGCTATTTGGTATGCAGTCTTTATAATTCCTTTATTTCTTTTTACCCCGGATCTTAAAAAAAATGATGTTACAGTTATTAATTCAATTAAGATTGGACTTACAAATTTTATCAAAACGTTTAAGGAAGCTAGAAAGTACAAAAATATATTTATATTTTTGATTACCAGAATGTTCTATCAAGATGCCCTTAACGCTCTATTCGTAGTCGGAGGTGTTTACGCAAGTCTTGTTGTTGGAATGTCACTCACACAGGTTTTAATACTTGGTATAATCTTAAATGTATTATCAGGACCGAGTTCAATTTACGGGGGGTATTTAAACGACCTGATCGGTTCAAAAAATGTAATAAACCTATCTCTCTGGGGGTTATTTCTTTCAGGAATTTTAGGTATATCAATTGATAAAGACACAATATTTTATTTTTTCACAGTTAATGAATATTCATCAAGCGTAGAAGAATTCACATTTGGAATATTTAATTCTGTAAGTCAGGTCACTTACATTTGTGTTGTTATTGGTATTTCAATTTTTTATGGTCCTGCTCAAACTGCTTCACGTGCATTAATGGTTAAAATTGCTCCACAAGACAAGATGACAGAATTTTTTGGTCTCTATGCTTTTGCTGGCAAGTCGACTGCTTGGCTTGTTCCTGGAATAATGTCATTAATACTTGCTTTCACCGACAGTCTTCAATTCGCGATGATCTCAATTATTTTTTTTAATTTGATAGGTATTATTGGCATGTATTTTGTTTCAGAAAAATGATTAGGGAATATATTAATTTAGTTTTTTTACTAAATTTCAAATTATCAATATTATATTAATTAATATTTAATGAAAAATATTATAAATTATTCTAAAAAAATTGGATCGAGCAAACGAATTTTATTTCTATTGTTTCTCCTAATTTTATTAAGCCTTACCATCTTTATTCCCTTATTACCCTATAATGTTGGGCAGAATCTCTTAGACCTAAGCATTGGATTTAATCGAGAAGATATTAACAATGCATTCAAAAATATGGGAGAACGTGGGAAGGAATTACATTTTTATGTAAGCCTAATATTGGATACAATTTTTCCTCTTATCTATGTTTCATTTAATAAAAATAACTTAATTTATTTAGTTCCTTTAGTAACAGGGTCTTTCGACCTTATGGAAAATATTCAATGCGCTTTAATTATGAATACTTCAACAATAAATCTT
>CACLBX010000041.1 GCA_902605215.1 uncultured Pelagibacteraceae bacterium | reverse complement strand
ATGGAGCTCAAACTTACGGCGTTGATTTTAACGTAGATGAGAAAAAAATTCTCGCATCAAAGCTTGATGCCTTAGGCGTTGATTATATTGAGGGTGGATGGCCTGGTGCAAATGAAACTGATACACAATTTTTCGCTGAAAAAATGGAATTTAAAAATTCTACGTTTACGGCTTTCGGCATGACCAAAAAGATAGGAAGGAGTGCTGAAAATGATCCTGGTTTAGCTGCCATGATTAACGTAAGTGCCCCATCAGCCTGTGTAGTGGGTAAGTCTTGGGATTTCCATGTAGATTTAGCGTTAGGAATTTCCAATGATGAAAACTTAGTAAATATTGCTGAGTCTGTTAACTTTTTATCAAGCAGCAAGAAGGAAGTTCATTTTGATGCTGAACATTTCTTTGATGGCTACAAAGCTAATCCTCAATATGCGATAAAGTGTTTAAAAGCAGCACAAGACAATGGAGCAAGGTGGATGGTTCTTTGTGATACCAACGGAGGCACATTACCCCATGAAGTAGAACAGATTGTTTCAGAAGTTGTAAAGGATATTCCAGGCGACCAACTTGGTATTCACGCACATAATGATACTGGAAATGCTGTAGCAAATTCATTAGCTGCAGTTCATGCTGGGGTCAGACAAGTACAAGGTACGATTAATGGACTTGGTGAACGATGCGGAAATGCTAATTTAATCACTCTTCTTCCTACTTTTGCTCTGAAGGATGAATATATCGATAAATTTGATTTATCCATTGATACTAAAAATCTTGGTCAATTAACGGAACTTTCAAGACTGTTAGATGAAATATTAAATCGTGTACCCAATAGAACAGCACCTTATGTAGGCTCGGCAGCATTTGCGCATAAAGGAGGATTGCACGTTTCAGCAGTAAACAAAGATCCTAAAACTTATGAACATATTGATCCTGAGTTAGTGGGCAATCATCGCCAAATCATCATTTCAGAACAATCAGGAAAATCAAATATTCTTGCACGATTAAAGTCTACAGGAATTCAGATCAATGAGGATGATGAAACTATACAAAAAATTCTAGATCAAGTGAAAGAACGTGAATTTATTGGATATTCATACGATGGTGCTGATGCTTCATTTGAAATATTGGTGAAAAAGGTCATTGCTGAAATGCCCACTTATTTTGAAGTAGTTAATTTTAATGTGAACGTAAAAAATTCAGGTGGTGAAGGTAAAACAATATCAGATGCCGAAGTTAAATTAAAATTTGGTAAAGAAGAACTTATAGGTACGGGACAAGGTGTAGGACCAGTTAATGCATTGGATAATGCTTTAAGGAATAACTTTCAATCAAGCGGTTATGCTGAATTGATCAAGGATTTATCTCTTATCGACTATAAAGTGAGAATTTTAAACACAGGAACTGATGCGATTACCAGAGTATCAATTGAGAGTTCTGACAAAGATAAAAAGAGTTGGTACACAATTGGTGTTTCAGAAAATATCATAGAAGCTTCCTTTAGGGCATTGATTGATAGTGTTGAGTACAAATTGATGAAAGAGAAGGCTACGGTTCTTAGTTAGTACATGTCTTTAAATAATATTTCAATTATCCTGGTTGATACTCAACTTCCCGAAAATATAGGTCTGGTTGCGCGTTCCATGTATAATTTTGGTTTTTCTGACTTGAGGTTGGTCAATCCTAAATTAGATTGGCCATCAGAAAAGGCACACGCTGTTTCAGTCGATGCCAAATCAATTATAGAAAGTGCAAAAGTTTACACTACATTGAGAGAGGCAATCAGTGATTCCACACTCTCCATTGCTTATACAGCTCGAAAACGCGATATGAGTAAACAGTTCACTGACAATAAATCTATCATTAAGGAAATACATGATGAACGCAGCAATGATAAGTTAGCTGTTGTATTTGGCGGTGAGGCATCAGGCTTGACCAATGACCATCTTTCTTTAGTGACACGATGTGTGACGATTGATACGCATGAGAACTTTTCATCTTTGAATCTTTCACATGCCGTCAATGTATTTTGTTATTCGATATTTTCATTAATGTATGATGATAAAAAAGTATTTGATGAGAATTCACTAACGCGCGGCAATCAAAATGAATTGATGCATTTTTTTGATCATATTGAAAAAGAGTTGGAAAACAGAGGTTTCTTTCAACCTGAAGAAAAAATGCCAAAAATGAAGCAAAATCTCAGGAATATCTTTCACCGGGCTGACCTCAGCGATAGGGAAATTGCAACACTGAGAGGAGTAGTCACGGTTCTGTCAGATTATAGGAAAACTGAGGAAATTTAGTATTCTGGTTTGACAATATTCAGGAAAACAGTATAAACCACGGATCACGATATATGACAAAACGAATAGCACAAAAACACAAAATCGATAGACGTCTAAGTGTTAACCTATGGGGAAGACCCAAAAGCCCGTTTAATTTAAGAAAATACAGACCTGGCCAACATGGACAGAAGCATACTGGAAAGTTATCCGACTACGGTGTTCAACTGCAGGCTAAGCAAAAATTAAAAGGGTATTATGGTAACCTAAACGAGAGACAATTCCGTAATTGTTATAAAGAGGCCATCAGACAAAAGGGTGACTCAGGAGAAAATTTAATTGCTCTCCTAGAAAGAAGATTAGATACGATTGTTTATCGTTCAAAGTTTGTCCCAACTGTTTTTGCAGCACGACAATTCATCAATCATGGTCATGTCAAAGTAAATGGTAAAAGAGTAAATATTTCAAGTTACCTTGTTACCGAAGGCGATGTCATTGAAGTTAAAGATAAGTCTAAAGAAATGGCGATTGTTGTTGAAGCAATGAAAAGTCAAGAGCGTGATATTCCAGGCTATATTACTGTTGATGAAAAGAAATGTTCTTCAACATTTATTCGCACACCTCAGTTTGCTGAAGTTCCATATGCAACGCAGATGGATCCAAAACTAGTTATCGAGTATTATTCTCGATAAATCTCAAATGAGTGCATCGCACTTTTTTTCAAAAGATTACTTTCAAGCACGAGATAGATTCATTAAG
>CACLBX010000040.1 GCA_902605215.1 uncultured Pelagibacteraceae bacterium | reverse complement strand
TGAAGTCTACTGGCTCTTATAGCTTGATTGGTTGTACGGTCGCGCCTGCCTTTCAATTTGAGGATTTAGAACTCGCTCCCAAGGATTGGAAGCCGTCTAAATTTGATCAGCAGCTTTAAGATAACAATTAGAAGTCTGAGGTAATTCCTTTTTTTTCCCAGTCGCCAAAGCGGGTTGGTTCAGGACCATCAGTCCCACCAATTTCCTTTTTCTTTTTAGGGAGTTTTGAGGCAGTTTTCTTATCTTCTGTATCCTCAACAACTTCAGTTTTTTTATCGCTCATGATACTTAATCTAATCTTAAATTTTGAGTTATCAAAGCATGAAAAATAGTGGGAAACAAATGGGGTTTCTGTTATACAGAGAAATAATGCTTCTTACACATGTCGGTTAAAATATCACCTTCGATACTAGCATCTGATTTTTCATCATTGGGCGAGGAAGTCGTCAACATCACCAAAGCAGGTGCTGACTATATTCATGTTGATGTCATGGATGGACACTTTGTTCCAAACTTAACTATTGGACCTGACATTGTAAAATCAATCAGAGATAAATCATCACTGCCTTTTGATGTTCATTTAATGATTGATCCTGTTCAACCATACATTGAAAAGTTTGTCGAAGCGGGAGCTGATATTGTATCCGTTCACCCTGAAGCTAATGACGATACTCAAGCTTGCATTGATAAAATAAAATCATTAAACGTGAAAGCGGGACTTGCAATTAATCCTGATACAGAATGGGAAGTGGTCAAACCATTTATGGATCAATTAGATCTTATTTTAGTGATGAGTGTGCATCCAGGCTTTGGTGGGCAAAAATTTATTCCAACAGCTCTTGATAAGCTTGAGAAGCTTCGAAAAGAAATCGATCAGTCGGGTAGAGACATTGATTTAGAAATTGATGGGGGAATCAATTTTGAAAATATTCAATCAGTCATTGATGCTGGAGCAAACATGATTGTGGCTGGCACCACAACATTCAAAGGTGGTCCAGGTGAATATGCAAATAATATTGAAAAATTAAGAGGCCATTAAATTGGACGTCAAAATAAAAACGGCGCTGATATCTGTTTCAGATAAATCAGGTTTAGAACAAATTGTTCACTCACTACAAGAACATGAAGTGAAAATAGTTTCAACCGGCGGTACTGCAAAAGCCATTGCTGAAATGGGTGTGGATGTCATGGATGTCTCCACACTAACTAATTTTCCAGAAATGATGGATGGACGTGTAAAGACATTACATCCCAATGTGCATGGAGGATTACTTGCTAAGAGAGATGATAAAGATCATGTTCAGTCTCAAACTGAGCATGGCATTGAAGATATTGATTTGATTATTGTTAACCTTTATCCCTTTGAAGAGACTATCAATACTCAAGAAAATGAAGACATTTGCATTGAAAACATAGACATTGGCGGACCCGCTATGTTGCGCTCAGCTGCAAAGAATCACAAATTTGTGACTGTGGTTACTGACGTAAACGACTACTCAGATCTAATCAATGAGATTAAGAAAAATGATGGAGCGACTTCATTAGACTTTAGAAAAAAATTAGCTGCCAAGACATTTTCAATCACTGCCTATTATGATTCAATGATCAGCAATTGGTTCCACCGAGATCAAAGCGATCAGATTGATAATTTTTCATCAGCAGGTAAATTGTCATCAACACTTCGCTACGGTGAAAACCCACACCAATCAGCTGGACTTTATAAATCATCACAACACCGATCAGGTATTCCTTATGCAACTTTGCTGCAAGGAAAAGAGCTGAGTTATAATAATATTAATGACTCTGATGCCGCACTACAATTGATTAAAGAGTTTGATCAAGATGTTCCAACTGTTGCGATCATTAAACATGCAAACCCCTGCGGTGTTGCAAGTGCAAGTTCGTTAAGTGATGCATACGTAAAAGCATTTTCATGTGATACCACAAGTGCGTTTGGGGGAATTATTGCTGCTAATCAAATTATTGATGAAGATACTGCAAAAGAAATTATTAAAATATTTACTGAAGTTATCATTGCTCCTGGGATCAGTGATGGAGCAGAGAAGATTTTTAAAACAAAAAATAATCTACGTATTTTAGTTTTACCTTCTATGCATGAGAAACATATTTCACAAAATTTTAAAAGTATTGAAGGTGGCATTCTCGTACAGTCAAGTGACACTAAACAAACTGAAAAATCAGATTTAAAAATTGTTACTCAGAAAGAACCGACGAATGACCAAATGGATGATATGTTATTTGCATTTAAAGTGTGTAAGCATGTTAAATCAAACGCAATCATTTATGTAAAAAATCAAAAAACGATTGGTATTGGTGCGGGTCAGATGAGCAGAGTTGATAGTGCCAAAATTGCGTCTCAAAAAAACAGTGAAATGGAAAGCATTGATCAAAATTCTCTTAAAGGTTCAGTTGTTGCCTCAGATGCATTTTTTCCTTTCGCTGATGGTCTTTTGGTAACAATTTCTTATGGGGCCACAGCAGTTATTCAACCAGGTGGATCAATTAAGGATAAAGAAGTCATTGAGGCGGCTAATAATGCTGGAATTTCAATGGTTTTTACTGGATTACGCCATTTCAGACATTAGAAATTAATAAAGAAGTAATCTTTAAGACTACTGTTCGTGTGAGAAAAGTTTTCTTCGTTGATGAGTTTAAAACGATGGGTTTCAAGTATTTTAATGACCTTAGCAAAATTAGAATCAAAGATTTCAATCTGTAAAAATATTTTATTATTAACTAATAATTCTTCAATTCCATTTAAAACTGCTATTTCGTAACCCTCCACGTCCAATTTGATAGCTATTAAATCTTTATTAAATTTTAATAGCTCATCACCTCGAATTTTCTCAATTGGGATACCTCCGTTAGCACTAATATGAGCTCCACCAGATTGATGAACGCCAAATCGTTTTTCAGCTGATAACAAATCTTTGCCACTGATATTCGAAAGGGCCAATTGATAAGGTGAGATATTCTTATTAACTTTATTTAAATCAATATTTTTAATAAATCTTTTGTAAGCACCTTCATGTGGTTCAA
>CACLBX010000039.1 GCA_902605215.1 uncultured Pelagibacteraceae bacterium | reverse complement strand
TCTTTAGAGGAGATGATGGCATCAAACATATGAATCTTGTCATATTTTGAAATTATTAAGCCTTTATTGCTGATTAAGTAAGATCGATTGAAAAGATGCTCATTTTTATCTTTCACAATGATAGATCCTAAAACAACCCAAACAGAATTGTTCTTAGCAAATTCTTTAATTATGTTCAAACATGGATCATTTTTTTCAGAGTAAGTTTCTTTCAGTAAATGCTTTTGATTTAAAGAAACGATATTAGTAATTTCGGGTGTCAAAATTAAATCTGCATCAAGCTTTACAGCTCTTGTTAAATATTTGAGTGTTTGATCTAGATTTTTTTTTACTGATTGACCTGAATTTAATTGAAGGCAAGCTACTTTAAATCCGTTACCCATCTAAAATACTGTCAAGCTTGCCACTTAAATCAAGTTTTTTTAATTCTTGATATCCTCCGATATGTAAATCTTTATAGAAAATCTGTGGAACAGTTCTACGACCATTTGATTTTTGGAGCATTTCATCTCTCTTTTCAGTCTCAACCTGTATATTTATTTCCTTAAACTGTATTCCTTTTTCATTTAGTAGTTTTTTTGCTAAGTCGCAATATCCACAGTTATGAGATGAATACATTAATATACTATTATCCATTTGCTTTTTATATCACATCTTCAAAGAATTGAATAATATCTGCTAAATTTTCTATTACTTTATCCTCCTCAATGTAGGTCTCTCCTAATCGTACCAAAATCATATCTTTTGAAGGAATTATTAAGATATACTGACCTCCAAATCCTGCACAATAATAAGTATCGGTTGGTAATCCTCTTGTAAACGCTGGGTGAGGATGCCAGAATTTATTACTATATAATTGAAATGTATTCTGAGCAGGAGTTCTTGTAGCGTCTACCCAATCTTTAGAGACAATAGTTTCGCCATCCCATTGTCCATTCCTTAAATATAGATATCCAAAGCGAGCATAATCCCTTGCATTCGCAAATATAGAACTGCCACCAATAAATGTTCCGGATTTATCGAATTCAAAAATAGTATTTTTTAATCCTAATTTACTGACGAGTTTCTCGTCTATAAAATCGTTGTAATCGATGCCATTTTCTTTAAGTTTTTCCTTAATAATTTTACTTAAAATATTTGTTTCACCAGTTGAATAATTATATTTCATGCCAGGAAACGGTGTTTTTAGATTAAGAGCAGAAGCAAAAGAAGCCTGATCATATCTACCTGATCCAAAGAGCATTTCCAGTGTATCGGACCTTCCATTTACATCGTACTGCTCAACGAAATCAAGTCCAGATTTCATATTAAGTAAATGATCAACTGAAATATGCTTTCTATTATCTTTCCATTCAGGCAGTAAGTTTGTCTCGTCAATTGAAGAAATAAATCCACTGTCTATCATAATACCTGTTAATAAACCGATGTAACTTTTCGCCATCGAATAAGAGACTAATTTAGTATCAATTGTGGTAGGTGAGTTATACTTTTCATAAACAATTGATCCACCTTGAATAATGAGAATTGCATTTGTTTTGCCTAGTGTTTCATTTGAATCGGGTGAAAAAGTATGCTCTATTATTTTATTGAATTTTCTATCATCACTTAAAAGTATTTTATTTTCAGGCCATTTGTTGGTTGGCCATTGTATAGATTTATCGTGAGGTAACTGATCAGTTAGTGCAAATGACAGATTGACCAAAAATAGAATTGGGGTTATTAAAATTAATAATTTAAAAAATTTATGCATACTATGTTTCAGAGCTTATATATCAAATTATTAGTTATTACATTACTAATTTTTTTTAATCTTAAGAACATATTCGCTGATGAAACATTGATTGGATTAAATGCTACAGCTAAGCATTATTGCAATTGCTTTTTTATATCTGAACTAAATGAAGAATACTGTGACATAGCCTATGACAGACTCTTTACAGTATCACTTAATGACCAAGAACTAACCGAACAATTAAAGCTTGTTGAGTATACTATTGATAATGAAGAAAAAGAGATTAAAATTGAATTTGATAAGTACAAAATTACATCAAAATTTTCTGAAAATACTGGTTGCTATTTTAATAATTGATTAACTATATTTAAATTTGCAGGTAGTAATTTAATTTTTTTTAACTCTTTGATTGAAACCCATCTTAATGTTTCATTATCTTTACTTTCAATGTGACCTCTCCAGTGTTTAACTTCAAATGCGTACATCATTAACAAGAAAGCTCGATACTGATGTCTAGTGAAAATATAGTTCTTTAACTTTCTTTTAGCGATATCAATTCCTAATTCCTCTTTCAATTCTCTTATTAAGGCTTCAAAATAATCCTCGAAATTAGATAATTTTCCTCCAGGAAACTCCCAACAATTTCTGAATGTTTTTTTATTTTTTCGACTCATGATTAGAATTTGGTTTTTTTTATTTATAATGACTGCTGAAGAGCAAAAAACCAGATTCATGACTTATATGAAGCATTTATATCTATATATTTGTGCGACAAATCACATGTTAAAATATCAGCGTATGAATTTCCTATTGCGAGATCAATTTGTATTTCAACCTCTTTTTTACCTAAGTACTTCTTAATATCAGAATTATTTATTTTAGTATTAGCTTTTCCATTCATGGCTACTAAGTAGTTGCCAAAGTAAATCTTTAATTTGCTTTGATTGATTTTTTCATATGTTTTGCCAATTGCCATGATTATTCTCCCCCAATTAGCATCTTCTCCATAAATCGCAGTTTTAAAAAGATTTGAATTTGCGATAGATCTTGCAATTTTCTCAGCCTGCAAACTATTCTTAGCTTTCTTCACTTTAATTTTAATTAATTTAGTTGCTCCCTCACCATCTCTAACGATTTGTTCCGATAAAGAGCTAAACACTTTATATAAAGAGATTTTCAAGCTATTTATTCTTTTATCATTTATAGAATTAATTTTGTTTTTAAGTTTAATTTTATTCGAGCTTGCAAGTATTACTGTATCATTCGTAGACTCATCGCCATCAACAGAAATTCTATTGAATGACTTGGCATTAAGTTGTTTTAATAAAGCTTGTAAAATTTTTTGAGGAATTTCTATATCAATAAATATAAATCCTAACATGGTTGCCATATTTGGCTCGATCATTCCGGATCCTTTGGTAATTCCTGTAATTGTTACTACTTTGTTATCAACTTTAGTCTTTGATGAAATAGCTTTAGGAAAAGTATCTGTTGTCATTATGGCTTTTGCTGCATCCATCCAATTATTGTTTTTAATTTTATTTTTTCTTATCCCATTTATTATTTTTTTTTCAGGAAATTCTTCTCCTATGACGCCCGTAGATGC
>CACLBX010000038.1 GCA_902605215.1 uncultured Pelagibacteraceae bacterium | reverse complement strand
CCCTCTAGATAAGATACTGCAATAGAGCCACAAGTAACACCCACAATTATTGAAACAAATATAAACTTTAAGAAATCTATATTTACGGAATTCTTCCTAGCATGGCTTACTGCAGAAATAATTGATATTGGGACGATATTTGCAAGTGATGTTCCAACTGCTAAGTGCATTCTTATACTTTCATCTACCTCAGCCAGAGTAAAAATATAATATAGCGCAGGCACTACAACGACGCCTCCTCCAATGCCAAAAAGACCTGCTATAAAACCAGCAAAAATGCCTGTACCGATCAATAAGGAAAGAGAGAAGAGCAAGTCGCCTGAAGCGACATTGCTAAAAATTGTACTGAACACTTAACTAATATTAGTTTTTACCAGACGGCAACTCATTGAAAGGCAGTTTTTTATCTGACCTTTCATCCTGCGGCAAACCTAAAACTCTTTCTGCAATAATATTTCTTAAAACCTCATCGGTACCACCAGCAATTCTCATGGCAGCAGAGAAAAAATAACCATTTTGGAATAAGTTTTTAAGAATTGGATTTTGATCTTGGTGAACCATGCCTGACATGTCCATTAAATCCAGAGCATAAGAAGATACATCTTGCATTTTCGATGCTGTAACTAGTTTACTTATTGAGAGCTCTGGTCCTGGCGTTTGACCTTTTGACAGTGCCGTCATACTTCTATATTTAGTATATTGCAAACCACGCGACTGAATATACCAGTCAGCCATTTTTTGTCTTACTTCACTATTTTTAACAGCAAGGCCATCTTCAACTTCAATTTCTTTAGAGGCTTCAAAAATTTGATCAAAGTCTAAGCCTGGAGGATCCCCTACTGCTAATCTTTCATTCATTAGAGTAGTAAGTGATACCTTCCACCCGTCACCCTCTGCGCCAATTCTTTGACTGTCAGGTATACGAACGTCATTAAAGAAAACTTCATTGAAATTGGCTGAACCAGAAATTTGCTTAATAGGCTTGGCTTCAATTCCTGGTGTTTTCATATCAACATAAAAATAAGTAAGTCCCTTATGTTTTAAGGCAGTGGGGTCAGATCGTGCAACAATCATTCCGTAATCTGCAAAATGAGCTCCTGAAGTCCAAACCTTTTGACCGTTTAGTACCCATTCATCACCGTCTTTTTCTGCCTTCATTCTTATACCAGCTAAATCTGATCCTGCTGAGGGTTCAGAAAATAATTGGCACCAAATTTCTTCACCTGTAATCATTTTTGGAAGGAATCTTTTTTTGTCCTCATCCTTACCCCACGACATCATTGTTGGTCCGAGCATGCCTATTCCAATTTCGAAATATCCTGAGTGAACAAAATAGTCGTGTTCTTCTTGAGCGTATATAACTTGCTCTATAGGCGTTCCTCCGTAACCTCCGAACTCCTTTGGCCATAGAATAGCAGCAAATCCAGCATCAGCTTTTTTTCTTTGCCATTCTTTAGCATTGTCTAGCGCTACCTTTGCAGCATCTTCGCCTTTTACAGTTTCTGGTGCTCCAGCGCTTGAAATAGAAGATCCTGAGTCGCCCTTTGGCTTTGCAGCTAAAGTAGATCTTTTTTCTGCATTTGCTTCTAGAAAAGATCTTACCTTTTTTCTAAATTCAGCTTCTTGAGGTGTGTCGTTAAAATCCATTTTTAAACTATATTCCTTTTTTCAAGATTTGAAATTAAATTTTCTTTCCACTGACGGATACTACCAATATTTAATGAAAGTAGTTTGGATCTTCGATAAAACAAGTGGCAGTCATATTCCCAAGTAAAACCAACACCCCCATGTATTTGAATATTTTCCTGAGACGCGTAATTGTAAGCTTCCGAGGCACTCACCCTTGCACCAGCAGCTGCAATTGGCAATTCATTTGAATCTGTGCTTAGTGCCCAGGCACCATAGTAGGCATTAGATCTTGCTAATTCAATTTTGACGTACATGTCCGCCATCTTGTGCTTTAAAGCTTGAAATGCACCTATCTGCTTTCCAAAAGCGAATCGCTCAAGTGAATATTTTTTTGCTTCATCAAGTGAGACTTGTGCCCCACCCACTTGCTCGAAAGAAAATAAAACAGCTGCTCTATTAAAAATATTATCAATCATCTCCCAACCACTTCCTTCGTCTCCGAGTCTATCGCATGTAACATTTTTCAAATCTACTGTGCAAGCTGGTCTCGTAGGATCGATGGTGTCTAAGTTTGAAATATCTACGCCTGAGTCATTTCTATCAATAATAAAAAGAGAGAGAGAATTATAATTTAAGTTACTGTCAGAATTTGCTGCAACAATGATATAGTCTGCTGACTCTCCATCAGAAACGGGATTTTTAGATCCATTTAATTTACCTGAAGTATGCTGTGTTTTTATATTGTTGGGTTTTGGTTTCCCATTAGTTTCTGATAAAGCAAATGTCCCAATTTTTTTACCAGATGCAATGAGTGGTAAATATTTTTTCTTTTGTTCATCTGTACCATACGATTTTAAAAATTCAGCAAAAATATATATCGAAGAAGAAAATGGTGTGGGCGCAAGAGCTCTGCCTAGCTCTTCAGCTATTACACATAATTCCAACATGCCTAAACCAAGACCTCCATATTCTTCAGGTATTGCAGTACCGGTCCAACCTAGTTCAGAAATTTGAGACCAAAGATCAGAATCATAGTTTTTCTGATTATCTTCTAGGATAGTCCTTACAGACTTACGGTCGCATTTATCTTGTAAAAACTTTCTAGCTTGATCGCGCAAAAGCTTTTGATCATCTGAAAAGTCAAAATTCATGGTAATTATTCTTTAGGAGTATTGTCTTCTTCAATGTCAGATGTAACTTCAGGTAACTCTTCGACATTAATAGCTTCATTTTCTTTAGTATCTTCTAGCTGATCACTCGCAGAAAAATTTTCTTCTTCAGAGGATAGATTTTCTTCAATTGGATCAACTGTAGTTTGATCAGTTGTTTCCTCATGAGCTGTTTCAATACTTTCTGTAATTGGAGCTTCAACTTCTGATGTATCTAATACATCCTGAGTGTCATCAAGGTCTGGCGAATCATTTATATCTGTTGAACTCATAGGAGAAACTTCAACATCAGTTACCACATCTTCAATTGGTTTAGCTCTCGTTTCAACCCTCGGTGATCTTGCAGTAAATTTACGTGTTGCAGACTTTTCCATTTCAGATTTTGACAAACCGCCCTGATACATCTGTCTAAACGTATCATTATCCACTTCCTCTAATTCTTCTTCTTCTTCATAGTCTGGGATTTGTCTCAACTTAGAAATAATACTTTCTTTTAACTCTTCGGGTGTAATTTTGGACTCACTGATTTCTCTGAGCGCTATGACGGGTTTTTTGTCATTTTCAGGATCGACGGAAGGAGTGGCTCCTCTGCCTAATTGAACAGCTCTTTCCTTTGCAAGAATAACCAAATCATACTGGTTATTAATAAGCTTTATACAATCCTCAACGGTAATACGTGCCATATAATAATTTGAAATTGAAGTTGCTTTTTATTGTAATATATAAATAAATCAAGCTTTATATGATTAAAAAAGAAACACATGTAGACAGTCCATGCATCAAAATATGTAAGTATAATGAGGGTTTTATGGACGGTAAGGTCTGCATCGGGTGTTTCAGAGAACAGCTTGAAATCACTAATTGGCTAAGAATGTCAGATGAAGAAAAGACCTTAGCACTAAAAGATGCTAATGAAAGACGAGAGGAATTTAAGAAATT
>CACLBX010000037.1 GCA_902605215.1 uncultured Pelagibacteraceae bacterium | reverse complement strand
AACTATATATTGTACACAAATTTTATGGAGATACTATCTGTCGTGCTGAAGTGATCCTGATGTCTACTTCTATCATGTCATTTTTTACTAAAGATTGTGCTAAAGCATACTCTTCTTTTGTCAGCTGGCTGATTAAATCATCAATGCCTTCCACTCCAGCCCCGCACAAAGACGCGATGTTACACTGCAAATACCATCTTACAGATTGTACGAGATCTTTTCTTACACCATCACCAAACTCATACATATTTGCTATATTATATTGCGCTTCTGGAACACCTCGTTCGGCGGCGTACAAATAATATTCAAAAGCTTTCTTATAATTAGGCCAAAAAACCCAATGATCATCATAATACTCACCAATTGCATAAGCAGCTCGGGGGTCTTCTTCATTTTCATATAATTGTAAAAATATTTCATACGCTTTTTTATAGTTTGAAGTGTAATCATTATAATCAAACGACCCATTTTCTTTATCAAAAACATTTTCTTCTATTTCATAACCACCTAAGCAAAAATCTTGAATTTTACAGAGTCTGTGAGTCGTAGCATCATTATAAAGTAATGCGAGTATATAATTAGCGTTATTGTTCCCTGCAGCTACTTGGTCTTGTAAAAGAAGAATTGCCTCTTCTTTATTGCCTTGCATGAATAGATCATAAAAATTGTCAGACGCATAAGCTTGTGGAATGAATAAAATAGAAATTAAATATAAATAAATAATCTTTTTCATTTTTTTAATGGCGCGCCCGAGAGGATTCGAACCTCTGACCCACAGCTTAGAAGGCTGTTGCTCTATCCAGCTGAGCTACGGGCGCTTATTTAAAATTATCTGCGTATGATTTACTTATAACTTTCCTCACAGAGGATTCAAGAACTTCATACTCTAAATTATTTGATTTAGCATAATGAATGGCATCTTCTTTTGTCTTAAAATTCAATTGAATTTGAGACGAAGTATTGCTGCCTCCATTCCAACCCATCATTGTGTCTCTTATTTGATTTTTTTTATCTGTAATTTTTAATACCCATTTATTGAATTTTGATCTTCCTGACTGCATTGCAGTTTTTGAAGGTTTATAAATTTTTGCTTTCATCTTCTAATCTTCTGCACCATCTAGCTTAAGTATGTCACTATATAAATCTGTTCGTCTGTCTCTGAACACGCCCCATACATTTCGTAAATTTTCTGCTTCATCTAGATTAACTTTGCCTATCAATACTTCTTCTTTGTCTCTACCCGCCTCAGCAATTTTATCTCCAACATGATTAGTAATAAATGATCTTCCATAGAAGTAATTTGATATTTCTTCACCTTGCTCTGTTCCAATTCTATTGGACGCAACTACTGGAATTTGATTTGCTGCAGAATGACCAATCATTGCTCTTTGCCACATATCTGAACTATCAAACCCGTCATCTTCTGGTTCACCACCTATTGCTGTTGGATAGAGAAGGATCTCTGCCCCTTTCAAGGCCATTATTCTCGCAACTTCTGGGAACCATTGATCCCAACAGATTCCAATGCCTATCTTTGCATAAGCTGTACCCCATACTTTAAATCCTGTATCTCCAGGATTAAAATAAAACTTTTCCTGATATCCTGGTCCATCAGGTATATGAGATTTTCTATATTTTCCCAATATATTACCATCTGCATTAATGACCGCAATTGCGTTATAGTGCGCTCTATTTGCTTTTTCAAAAAAACTTACTGGGAGGACTACTTTTAGTTCAGATGCTAATTTTGACATCTTTTCTAATGTGGGGTGATTTTCAAATGGTTTTGATAGTCCAAATAATTCATCTTTTTGATCCATACAGAAGTAAGTTGATTCAAATAACTCTTGAATAAGTATAATCTGAGCTCCCATACCAGCTGCTTTTCTTATGATACTTTCAGCTTTATCGATATTTTCTGAACTATTTTTTGAACAAGTCATTTGAGTTGCTGCTAAAGTTACTTCTCTCATTTCACGCTCCTTGGTTGCTGCTGTGTGATGCAATGAATATTTCCACCACCTAGCAATATATCACGCCCATCAAGACATACAATCTGTCTGTTTGGAAACTGAGATTTAATGACTTTTTCTGCATTTTCATCGGCTTCCTTATCTCCAAAAATTGGAAATATTATTGCATCATTAGCGATATAAAAATTAATATAAGAACTTGGCTCATCATCATCAGGTATAATTCTCTTATTAGACATTTCTAATTCAATAATATTAAACGGCTTTCCATTTTGATCTTTTGATGTTTTTAATATATCTAAATTTTCTGACAAAAGATCATAATATGAATCATTCTTATCATTGCATGTCATGGTCAAAATAGTATCGCTGTTAGAAAAGCAAGCAACGTTGTCAATGTGGCCATCGGTTCCTTCATCAGTACCATGCTTTAACCATATAATATTCACTATTCCAAAATAGTTTTTTAAATTATTTTCAATTTGATCTTTTGAAAGATCTGGATTTCTATTTTTATTTAATAAGCATTGCTCTGTTGTAATTAAAGTACCTTTTCCATTCACATGTATAGAGCCGCCCTCCAGAACCATATTATTTTTAAAATATTTTGAATTTGAATAATCGATCATGAATTTTGCAACTTTGTCATCAAGTTCAAAATTCTCTTTATAGCCCCAGCAATTAAAATCAGAATCAACTCCGCCTAACTGATTTTTTTCATTTAATAAAAAAATAGCCCCTGAGTCTCTGCACCACGCATCATTAATTGGTAGCTCTAAGATTTCAATATTGCTATTCAATAATTTCGTAGCGCTTTTGAGGTCACTTGGATTAACAATCATTAATAATTTTTCAAATTTACTAATTGAATTAGCAACATTAGCCCATGCAATGCGACCCTTATCTAAATCAAAATGAGACCATGAAGGTGTTGCATGCGTTGGGAAAGAGTCCGTTGGCCACTGCATCCAACAACATTCATGTGGATACCATTCAGGTGGCATATAAAATAATGATTCAGATGGTGTGCTCATATTTTTTTTTGGTCGGGGCGGCAAGATTCGAACTTGCGACCCTCTGGTCCCAAACCAGATGCGCTACCAGGCTGCGCTACGCCCCGACGGTGTTTTTGTTATCCTTTTTTACAAATTAGGTATGAAAAATAGGATAAAATAACAATTTGTTTCGGTAAACTAATTTAATACAATCTGTACTAGACCATACCAATATGTACCCAGGGTGTACCCAGAGCCAAAATCAATTGTTTCTTTAGTATTTTCACTTGTCCTGTCTGTCAAAAAATTGAACATAACAGCCGGTAAATTATGTTATTTCAGTGAAGAAGTCCATATATGAAATTGGACCTAATTAGATAAAAAATGAAACGATTAATAATGCCAGGCGAACGTTCCTTGATGAAAATCTTTTTTTTATTCAGCTAAGATTTTTGTTTAAGGGGTTTTTCTCTACCCTTTGGAACTATATTGGTACTAGTTTATTTTGTCTGCTTAATGCTTTTTCAATATCGGTTGAATAACTTAATAATATGCTAGACAAATTTGAAGTAGACTCGAAAACTTTGCTTGATGAAGGAATCGTGCCATTATTTATTGCATGAAAGATTCAATTATTGACTCATTACTTGAGTATCTAAAAATAAAAAATGATAAGCTAGACTTATTTAAAATCAAAAATGAAAATAAATCTGATAATTCCGTATCTCTTAAGAACTATTACGCAACTAGACGCAACTGGAAGAAGGTGGTCGATAAAGACTCAGATGATCTGTAC
>CACLBX010000036.1 GCA_902605215.1 uncultured Pelagibacteraceae bacterium | reverse complement strand
GTAATTTTAGAAAATTCAGGCAATATTGGTAAAGGCTATAGAAGACATGATGAAATTGGCACTCCCATATGTATAACTGTAGATTTTGAAACCTTGGAAGATGAAACTGTAACAATAAGAGACCGCGATACTATGCAACAAAAAAGAGTCTCAATAAAAGAGCTCACAGCCGAATATCAAAAGATTTTTGAATAATTAAATATTTCTGCCTGGAAAATCAAATTTTGTGAATGGCCAAGATTCCTCTAGCCAATTTTTAATTGTGATTCCTAGTTCAGGTTCTAGACCCTCTCTTAAAAGATCTTCTTTTATCCAGAAAAAAACTTGAACTTCATATTGAGTATTTGTTGAAGGATAAATATAACAACAGCCTATAATTTTATTACTTTCTGGAGATAAAACAGTATATGCAAAAGAATGACCTAAGGTAAACTCTCTCTGATGCCAACCAAGATCAACCAAATTTTCTTGTAAAGATAAACCTCTGGGCCATTCACTGTTATCCATCAGTTTATAAAGATGATCTACGCTACTCATTACCACTTCGTAGTCTTCTTTTACATGCTCTATTGTGAGTGGACGTAATACAAATTTTTCGGTTATATATTCAGTTGGAGCATTAAATTCATTAGGAATAATTGACCTGCTGTACATTCAGATATCTAATCCAAAATCCACATTATTAATGCTGTGAGTAAGCTGGCCTATAGAGATACGGTTTACTTTTGTCTTTGCATAAGACAAAAGATTTTTTAAATTTATTTTTCCCGATGCTTCACATTCAAATCTACCATTTACAATTTTAAGACAATTTCTGACCTGGCCCGGGGTCATGTTGTCTAATAAAACCACTTCAACTTTTTGATCAATAATTTCTTTAAGCTGTCTTACATTATCTACTTCAACAGTAATTTTTTTGCTTGGATTTAATTGCCTAAGTTTTTGAATACATTCTTTTATGTCAGAATTTGTCTTCAAATGATTATCTTTAATGAAAAAGAAACCATCAAGTGTTTCTCTATTAATATAAGCTCCTCCGATTGTTAGTGCATATTTCTCAAGTTTACGAATGCCAGCAATGGTTTTACGAGTAGAATAGATTTTTGAGCCATATGGATTAGCTATATCTGAAAATTTTTTTGCTTTAGAAGCAATACCAGACATTAAGCCTAAAAAGTTTAGCGCAGTTCTTTCCGCAGTTAAGATATTTTGCGTATTTCCTAAAATTGTAATTATTTTTTCTCCCTTGCTTACGGGTTCGCCATCTTTTTTATGAATTTTAATTTTTAGCGACTTATCTAATTTTTTAAAGGTCTGTTCAGCAAATTTAACACCACATATTACAGCTCTTTCTTTGACAACAATTGTTGCTTTTGAAATAGATGATTTCGGAATTAATACTTTTGATGTTATATCGCCTTTTTTTCCCATGTCTTCCAAGAGAGCAGTAAGTATTAGCTGATTTATATATTTTTTAGTTAACAACTTGTTTATGATTTGCGTTATAAGTCAAATTTAAGATCTCTGTGATTTTGCTATCTAAATCTGAGAATTTGAGATCAAAATGCAAAATAAAATTGTCTTCTGTATTTTTATAGTCAGATCTTAAGTGGCATCCTCTACTTTCTTTTCTCAAATACGCTCCAATAATTATAAATTTACTTACTAGTATCATATCATTTAGCTTAGCAGACAGCCCTTTCGACTCTCGTTCAATCTTAAGAATATCATGAAGCCCCCTTACAATTGAGCTATGGTTTCTTACAATACCAATGTTTCTCATCATAGAAGAACGAAGTTGCCAAATATATTTCTTCGCTCTTATTCTATTCTTAGTTTTTTCTTTATACATTCTTATAAAATCAGGATTAATTTTACTCACCCTTTTAATTGGTAAGCTATTTATATTTTTTGCAACAATTCTTCCAAATACCATAGATTCAAGTAATGAATTAGAAGCTAAACGATTTGCACCATGTATGCCTGTTGCTGCAACTTCACCACAACACCAAAGCCCCTCTATTGAAGTCTTTCCCTCCAAGTCTGTTTTAACCCCTCCAATGTGATAGTGAGCGACTGGAAGTATTGGTAATAAATCTATTTTTGGATCAAGGCCCGCTGCTTGACAGTACGATGCAACTTGAGGGTATTTTGTTTCAAATTCATTACTCACCTTGCGGCAATCAAGAAAGACAGAGTTTCCTTGCTCAATTTGTTTAAATAAATTTTGAGCAACTAGGTCTCTGGGCGCCAACTCATTCTCTGGATGAACCCCGAGCATAAACCTTTCTTCATTTTGGTTAACCAGATAAGCGCCGTCACCTCTAATGGCTTCAGTAGCAAGCGGAGTGGGGTCCAAACCGAAATCAAGTCCTGTTGGGTGAAATTGAATAAACTCCATATCTGTTAAAACTGCACCTGCTTGAGCAGCAAGGGCTATTCCCTCACCATAAGAGCTTCTTGGGTTAGTTGTATTTGCAAATATTCCTCCAAGGCCCCCAGTTGCAAGTACAACATTTGAACATTCAATTATGACATGATTATCTGGAATATTATCTTGAGCCAATCTTCCAATAACCCCATGAATTGTGTTATTTTCTGACATAATGCTATCAATTGAGACGTTTTCTAAAATAGTAATATTATTACTATTAAGAACTTTTTCTATTAATCCTCTCATAATTTCAATACCAGAACTATCGCCTTTTGACCTTACTATTCGTTTATTGCTATGAGCTGCTTCTAATCCTAAATCAAAAGAGCCATCATCATTTTTATCAAAGTTCACACCGAAGCTCTCAAGATCATTAATAATATTTTTTGCCTCATTGACTACTTTGACAATGACGTTCTCATCGGCGAGTCCTTTAGCAGTCGCTACCGTATCTTCAATATGACTTTTGACACTGTCATTAATTCCAACTGCAGCAGCAATTCCACCTTGAGCCCACATACTTGAGGTATTCACTCCTAGAGTACTTTTAGTAATAATGCATACTTTGCGTGGTGCTAGGTTAAGCGCTGTGGTAAGTCCAGCTACACCACTACCCACGATAACCACATCTGGTCTAAAGATAGAGTCAGCCATAATTAGCTTCTTCCAATTTCCAACATCCGATCAATTGATAACCTAGCTCGGTCAATAATATCTTTGTCGACTTCTATCTGAAATTGATTAAAACGAATTGCATCGTATATTTTTTTAAGAGAGATTCTTTTCATATGTGGACATAGATTACAAGGCCTTACAAACTCAACATCAGGATTTTCTATAGCTACATTGTCACTCATTGAACATTCAGTAACCATTATTACTTTTTGTGGCTGATTATCTTTTACATAATTACTCATACCAGCTGTTGATCCAGCAAAATCACTTACAGCAACTACTTCTGGGGAGCACTCAGGATGGGCAAGTACAACAATGTCTTTATGTTGTTCTTTATAGGCTAATATTTCTTGAGCTGTAAATCTCTCATGTACTTCACATCGCCCTTTCCATGAAATAATTTTTACATTAGTCTGAGCAGCAACATTTTTTGCTAGAAACTCATCAGGTAAAAATATAACACTTTCTGTTCCAAGTGCTTCTACAACTTTTTTTGCGTTACCAGATGTGCAACAAACATCTGTTTCAGCTTTCACCTCTGCAGATGTATTGACATAAGTAACTACTGGAACACCAGGATATTTTTGTTTTAACAATTTTATATCATCAGCTGTTATAGAGTCAGCAAGTGAACATCCTGCTCTCATATCTGGTATTAAAACATTTTTATCAGGACTTAAGATTTTTGCAGTTTCTGCCATAAAATGAACGCCACAAACAATAATTGTCTCAGCTTTTGAATCTCTCGCTTCATAA
>CACLBX010000035.1 GCA_902605215.1 uncultured Pelagibacteraceae bacterium | reverse complement strand
TTTGATCAAAAAAGTTCCAGATCAATTAAAATCTGATCCAGGACTTGTTTATGACAGGATACATTGGAGAATTAAAAAAAGAAAATATGATAGTGCATTGAATCTCTTATTAGAAATTAACAATACTGACTCAAGTAAATTAGTCAGGCCGGATAAATTTTGGGGAAAGAAAAACTTCTTGATAAGAAAACTCATCGATAGGCATGAGTATAATACAGCTTACAAGTTATCCATAAACCATGGTCTAAAAGAAAATAAAGATATAGCTGAAGCAGAATGGATGGCGGGCTGGATAAGTCTAACTTTTTTAGAAAACCCCGAATCTGCATATCTACATTTCAAAGAAATTTGGGATGTATCTTCGAGACCAATTTCAAAAGCAAGAGCTGCTTATTGGATGGGGAACTCTCTCGATGCATTGGGTAAAACTGATGACGCTCAAAAAGAATATTTAAAAGCTTCGAAATATAGCTTAACTTTTTATGGCCAGCTTGCAGCATCAAAACTGAATAAAAAGATTTTATTTTCTCCCAAACTGACCAGTAAAGAGAATATTTCATCTGAAAAGCAAGAAATATCTAATAGTGTCTACCTTGCTATTTCATTGCTAAATGAATTTGATAAATCGAAACTCGTAAAAAAATTTATATGGGATCTAGCTGATCGAGAAAATTTAAATACTGCGACTAAGTCTGTTAGAATTGCAAACGAGTTAGGTAGAAAAGATTTTGCAGTGCAAGCTGGTAAGATTTTATATTATAATCATGTTCTTCTTGACCCATTAAGTTTTCCTGAAGTTGAAAGACCTAAATTTGATAAAATTATATTTCCACCTCAAAGTTTAATACACTCTGTCACCAGGCAAGAAAGTCAATTCGATCCCCAGGCAGGCAGTTATGCAGGTGCTAAGGGCTTGATGCAATTAATGCCATACACTGCAAAGAGAGTATCTAAAGGACTTAAGTTGGAGTATACAAAAAGTAAACTTACTGAAGACCCAAAATATAATGTAATTTTAGGAAGTGCTTACTTAGACAAACTACTATCTAATTATAATGGTTCATACATATTATCGCTTGCTGCATATAATGCAGGCGAGTCTCGTGTTTCGCGGTGGATTAAAAAATATGGCGACCCAAGAAAAGACGACATTACAAGCGAAGACTGGATAGAATTAATTCCATTTAAAGAAACAAGAAATTATGTGCAAAGAGTTATGGAAAATATTCAAGTGTATGAATTTATTGAGAATGATCTTTTACCGGTTGAGTATACTCTTAACTTAAATTTAAATAGAGCCTACACAGGTGGTAAAACAGTTATCAAGCCAACAAAAAAACAAATATAAGTTAAAATATGGCGGAGAGAGAGGGATTCGAACCCTCGGTACGGGTATAAGCCCGCACAACTCCTTAGCAGGGAGCCGGTTTCAACCACTCACCCATCTCTCCGATAAATAGATTAGTACTATAAATATTCTAAATAATCTAAGTATTTAATTTACTTTTTAAAAGCTCATTTAAAACTTTTGGATTTGCTTTTCCTTTTGACAGCTTCATAGCCTCACCTACAAAAAAACCAAACAGTTTATCTTTTCCATTCTTGTACTTTTCAACATTTTCTGGATTTGAAGATATAACATTATCAACTAATTTTTCTAGTTCGCCTTCATCACTTATCTGAGACAATCCTTTTTCATTTATAATATTATTGGCACTTTCTCCTGTCTCGCACATTTCCTCAAATATGTCTTTTGCCTGACGACTCGAAATTTTACCACTATCAATATTGTCAATTAATTCACCTAAATGATTAGGTGATATAGGACTCTCATCAATAGATAGGTTTTTTTTATTTAAAACAGAAAATAGTTCACTAGTTACCCATGTTGTAACAAGTTTGGGATTTCGATCTTTAACAACCTTTTCATAATAATCACTTGTTGATTTGTCAGATACAATAACACTCGAATCATATTCACTAAGACTATATTCTCTAATAAATCTTTCTTTTTTCTGATCAGGCAATTCTGGAATGGAATTTCTTATTTTTTTAATCCAATCATCCTCAAGAATAAGGGGTAATAAATCTGGGTCAGGAAAATATCTATAATCATGCGCGTCCTCTTTTGATCGCATTGATCTTGTTTCTCCAGAGTCAATATTATACAACCTAGTTTCTTGAATAATATTTTCACCTGACTCGATTAATTTAATTTGTCTTTTTGCTTCATAAATAATTGCTGAATGAATATATTTAAACGAATTCAAATTTTTGATCTCACACCTTGTACCTAAATCATCCCCTGGTTTATTCACAGATACATTCACATCAGCTCTCAATGAACCTTGTTCCATATTGCCATCACAAGTATCTAGGTAACGCAATATAGAACGCACCTTCTTTACATATTCCACAGCTTCTTCAGGTGACTTCATATCAGGCATAGAAACAATTTCCATTAAAGCGATGCCAGAGCGATTTAAATCAACAAAAGTTAGGTTTGGATCTTGATCATGCAAACTCTTTCCTGCATCTTGTTCAAGGTGCAGCCGTTCAATACCAACTTTTTTTGACTGACCATCTGTCTCAATTTCAATAAATCCATTACCTACAATAGGATCCTTAAATTGGGATATTTGATATCCTTGAGGTAAATCCTGGTAAAAATAATTTTTACGATCAAAAATAGATTTTTTATTAATTTGAGCATTTAATCCAATCCCTGACCGCACAGCTTGCTCAACGCAAAACTTATTAATAACGGGCAACATACCGGGCATAGCTGCGTCCACAAGACTGACTTGACTATTTGGACCAGAACCAAATTCAGTTGAGGAGGAAGAAAATAATTTAGATTTTGACTTTACTTGAGCGTGAATTTCAATTCCAATTACTAATTCCCAGCCATTAATCATTTTTGCCACCAGTTTTTAGGTACAGACTCATAATTAACAGTATCTTGGACATTTTTTGCAATGTTTAATAACTTTTGTTCCTCAAAAGAATTTGTAATTAATTGAAGACCAATTGGTAAATCATTTTCATCATTGGCAAAAGGAATTGATATTGCTGGTATACCAGCAAGATTGATAGGAACCGTGAAAATGTCATTTAAATATGTTTGAACAGGATCAGTTGGTTCATTTTCAATCTCGAATGCTGTTGATGGAGTTGATGGAGTTAAGATGGCATCAACTTTTTCAAAAGCTTGATTAAAATCACTCTTAATTAATGACCTTATCTTTTGAGCCTTGATATAATATGCATCATAGTAACCAGAAGATAAAACATAAGTTCCTATTAATATCCTTCTTTTTACTTCATCTCCGAAACCAACAGATCTAGTTTTCTCATACATTTCAATAAGGTTTTTACCTTCTTCTCTAATTCCGTATTTAACGCCATCATATCTTGCAAGGTTAGACGAAGCTTCAGCTGGAGCAATGATATAATAAGTTGGCAATGCATCCATTGTATGCGGAAGACTCATATCAATCAATTCAGCACCATTAGATTGAAGCAGTTTCTTACAATCATCCCATGCTTTTTGAGTGCTTAAAGGAAGGTCGTCACTTTTAAATTCGCTTGGAATACCAATTTTCATTCCTTTAACCGAATTATTTAAATTATCTAAGAAGTTTTCTTTTTCTTTTGTAGATGAAGTTGAGTCTTTAGGGTCGTGTCCTGCAATAATTTCAAATAATGCAGCCGCGTCCTCAACAGTTTTAGTTATTGGACCAGCTTGATCCAGTGATGATGCAAAAGCTATTGTACCCCACCTTGAAACTCTTCCATAAGTTGGCTTTAATCCTACAGTTCCCGTAAATGAAGCTGGCTGTCTGATTGAACCTCCTGTGTCAGTTCCTAGAGATGCAACGCATAAATCAGCTGCAACTGCCGCTGCTGATCCTCCTGATGATCCCCCTGGT
>CACLBX010000034.1 GCA_902605215.1 uncultured Pelagibacteraceae bacterium | reverse complement strand
GTTTTTCTAACCCAGACGAGAATGGCAACTGGAGTGGTATTGATGTAGACGTATGTCGTGCAGTTTCAGCAGCTATTTTTGGTGATGCGGATAAAGTAAAATATGTTCCTCTTACAGCTAAAGAGAGATTTACTGCACTTCAAGCTGGTGAAATTGATGTATTATCAAGAAATACAACTTGGACTTTGTCACGTGACGCGCAAATTGGTTTAGAATTTGCAGGTGTTAACTTCTACGATGGACAAGGTTTCATGGTCAGAAAAGACTCGGGTATTACAAGTGCTATGGAATTAGATGGCGCTAGTGTTTGCACTAACCTTGGTACTACTACTGAGTTAAATATGGCTGACTTTTTCAGAGCAAATAGCATGGCATATGAGCCGGTTGTTTTTGAAAAAGCTGATGAAGTTGTAAATGCTTACGACGAAGGCAGATGTGATACATATACAACAGATAAATCTGGTTTAGCTGCACAAAGAACAAAGCTTGCTGATCCTGATGCACACGTTGTATTACCTGAAACAATTTCTAAAGAGCCTTTAGGACCCGTTGTTAGAGAAGGTGATGGTGACTGGGCTGACGTAGTAAGATGGTCATTAAATGCAATGATTGAAGCAGAAGAATTTGGTTTAACTAATTCAAACGTTAAGACAACTTGTGCCATGACTTCTAACCCTGTAGTTGCAAGACTATGCGGTAAAGAAGGTGGAACAGGTGCTGGCCTAAATTTAGGCGACAGTTGGTCTTATGACATTGTTTCAAAAGTTGGAAACTATGGTGATGTTTACGAGAAACACGTTGGAGCAAATACTCCAGTGGGTCTTGCAAGAGCAGGTTCACCGAATGCTTCTTATAAAAATGGTGGAGTTTTATACGCTCCTCCAGCAAGATAATTTACTTTAATTTTATAAGTAAGATTACTTTAAGTTAAGAAAGGAAGGTCATTAATTTGGCCTTCCTTTTTTTATGTGATTTAAGTCTAAATATTGTAGAATACATCTAAAATAAGATACTTATGAGACTTTCCAAATTTTCAAATTTTATTTTCAATAGGAATGTTCAAGGAACATTCTATCAGGCAATTACTCTGTCTTTAGTAATCCTTGGAGTTTATTATATCGTTCAAAATACTGCTGAGAATATGATGGCAAGAGGTTTAGCCAGTGGTTTTCATTTCTTAGGGGTAGAGTCTCAATTTGACATTGGAATGACTCTTATAGAATATTCTCCTACCTCAACTTACTTTGATGCATTTATTGTGGGCCTACTGAATACATTACTTGTAGCAGGCATTGGTATATTTTTTGCCACAATTGTTGGTTTCGCATTTGGTATCATGCGCTTATCCTCAAATTGGCTTATTGCTAAGATTGCTGAGACTTATATTGAAGTAATAAGAAACATTCCACTCTTGCTTCAGATATTTTTTTGGTATTTTGCAGTTCTCAGGGCCTTACCCAAGCCAAAACAAAGTATAGAATTTATGGATTCCGTTTTTTTAAATAATAGAGGCTTATTTTTACCCGACCCCAACTTTGGTGAGGGTTCCGCAGTAATTTTTTATTTACTTTGGATAACTATAATTATTTCTATTTTTATTTTTATTTGGTCAAAGCGAAGACAAAATCGGACTGGAATTACATTTCCTGCGTTTTATACTTCGTTAGTTTTGATTGTCGGGGTATTTTTTGCCGCTCTGGCAGCAACTGGTTTCCCAGTATCTTTCGATATTCCTGAGCTTAAAGGCTTTAACTATAAAGGTGGTATGAGATTAATACCTGAGCTGGTAGCTTTAACTTTTGCTCTTTCAATGTATACTGCAGCTTTTATAGCCGAGGTTGTAAGAGCTGGCATCATGGCTGTATCTAAAGGCCAGACTGAAGCTGCAAGATCAGTTGGCTTAAAAGAAGGTTTAGTTTTAAGACTAATAATAATTCCTCAAGCTTTAAGAGTAATTGTTCCACCATTGACTAATCAGTATTTAAATCTTACTAAAAATTCTTCGCTGGCAGCTGCTATTGCATATCCAGACTTAGTTCTAGTATTCGCAGGAACAGCACTTATGCAAACTGGCCAAGCCATAGAAATTATTGGGATGGTTATGGGAGTATATTTATTTCTCAGTCTCTTTACCTCAATCATCATGAATCTTTTTAATCGCATTATGAGAGTGGGAGAAAGGTAATGTCAGACATTAATAAAAATATGACTCCACCAGTAATTGAGATAGGCGTCTTAGGTTGGATGAAAAAGAATCTTTTCTCTACTTGGTACAATACTGTTCTGACTTTAATTGGTTTATACTTTATTTATGTAATAATACCTCCATTTCAGGTACAACACGAGAGGACTGCACAAGCACTGGTGCATGTTGGGTATTCATTAAACAAAATATGAAACTAATTATCTATGGATTATATCCTTCAGATGAATTATGGAGAATAAACATTGCTTACTTTGTGCTTGCAGTGAGTATCATTTATTTACTTATACCTAACCTAAAATATAAAGGTAGCGTAGGTATTTTTCTTCTTTTCATATTTCCCGTCATTTGTGTCTTTCTTTTTTCAGGTGGGTTAGGTCTTGAAAATGTAGAGACTAGACTTTGGGGTGGGTTATTTTTAACACTTGTTATTGCAGGTGTTGGAATTGTTTTATCATTGCCCATAGGAATCATGCTGGCCTTAGGAAGAAGATCCAAGTTGCCAATTGTTTCATTGCTTTCAACAATTTTTATTGAAATATGGAGAGGCGTTCCTCTTATTACTGTATTATTTATGGCATCAAACATGTTCCCACTTTTTATGCCAGAAGGTGTTAACTTTGATAAACTGATAAGAGCCCTTATAGGCGTAATGTTTTTTTCAGCTGCTTATTTAGCGGAAGTTGTAAGGGGGGGATTGCAAGCAATGCCCAAAGGACAATATGAGGCGTCTCAGGCTGCAGGATTGACATATTGGAAAATGATGGCCCTAATTATTCTTCCGCAATCATTGAAGATCGTCATTCCAGCCATTATTGGCAGCTTTATTGCATTATTTAAGGATACAACTTTAGTATTAATCATAGGCTTGTTTGATTTTTTAGGTATTATTCAATTTGTTGGTACAAATCCTGATTGGCTTGGATTTTCTCATGAGGGATATGTTTTTGCAGCGGCTATTTTTTGGGTTTTTTGTTTTGGAATGAGCAGATATAGTCAAAGACTTGAAAAGAAATTAGATACAGGACATTAAAATATGACATCAGAAACAATGATAGAAATGAGCAGCGTTCATAAATGGTTTGGAGAACTTCATGTTCTTAACGATATTAATTTAAAAGTAATAAAGGGAGAAAAAATTGTTATTTGTGGACCGTCAGGGTCAGGTAAATCAACTTTGATAAGATGCATCAACAGACTTGAAGAGCATCAAAGAGGAGAGATTGTAGTTGAAGGAACAGAATTAACGAATGATAACAGAAGTGTTGAAAAAATTCGGGGAGAAGTAGGAATGGTATTTCAACAGTTTAATTTATTCCCTCATCTATCCATATTAGATAATTGCTCTTTGGCACCAATATGGGTGAGAAAGCTGCCAAAAGTTGAAGCCAGAGAAAAAGCTATGGAATATTTAAAAAGAGTGCAAATTGATGATCAGGCTCACAAGTACCCAGCGCAACTATCTGGAGGTCAACAACAGAGAGCAGCAATAGCTAGAGCATTGTGCATGGAGCCAAGGATAATGTTATTTGATGAGCCGACATCTGCACTGGATCCTGAAATGATTAAAGAGGTCCTAGATGTTATGGTCGGACTTGCAGAAGGTGGCATGACCATGCTTGTTGTGACTCATGAAATGGGTTTTGCCAAAGAAGTTGCTGACAAAATTATATTTATGGACGAGGGGCAGATCGTAGAGAGTAAAAATCCAACTGATTTCTTTTCCAATCCTGAGAGTGAGAGAACTAAGACATTTCTTAGTCAAATTCTCTAGTTTGGCTCCCCGGACTGGACTCGAACCAGTGACAAAGCGATTAACAGTCGCTTGCTCTACCAACTGAGCTACCGGGGAATAGCATCATCTTATATCAAATGTTATGTTGCATATCTAGTTTTACTTTATCTGGAAATATATTAAATAGTA
>CACLBX010000033.1 GCA_902605215.1 uncultured Pelagibacteraceae bacterium | reverse complement strand
TTCATTCCCGACAAGTCTGCGTATGAACTGCCAACCTCTGCATCTTGCTCTAAACTGATAATACCGTCGTGCTCATTTGAAATTCCGAGTTCATACTCAGAACACATCATTCCATAAGACTCTACGCCACGAATCTTTGCTGCTTTTATTTTCATTTGGTTTACAGGAATGACGCATCCAACAGGTGCATAAACAACTTTCATCCCTTTTGTAACATTGGGAGCTCCGCATACTACATCAACTTTTTCTCTACCGATATCTACTTTGCATAATTTTAGTTTATCTGCATTAGGGTGCTTTTCTTCTTTCAAAACCTGTCCAACAATAAAGTCTTTATAGGCTAGGCCTGTATCTTGAACACTCTCTACCTCCAATCCAATTGCAGTTAATTTATCAACTACTTCATTATATTGATGCTCTGTTTCTAGATGCTCTTTTAGCCATGAGTAAGTGAACTTCATTAGCTTAAGTCCCTGATGAGAGAAGGAAAGTTCAGTGGAGAAAAGCCATAATGCTTATTCCATCTTAAATCGCACTCAAAAAAAGTCCTTAAATCACTTATACCGTACTTAAGCATTGCAAGGCGTTCTATGCCCATGCCAAAGGCATAGCCTTGAAAACTATTCGGATCAATATTTACATTTTGTAGAACTTTTGGGTGCACCATCCCGCAGCCTAATATTTCTAGCCAGTCATCACCTTCACCAATAACTAATTGATTCCCTTTTTTAGTATAACCTATATCAACCTCTGCTGACGGCTCTGTGAACGGAAAATGACTTGGTCGAAATCTCATTTTAAGTTTATCTGTTTCAAAAAAAGTTTTAAGAAATATTTCAAGACATCCCTTGAGATGACTCATATTGCTTTCTTGATCAATTACTAATCCCTCAACTTGATGAAACATTGGAGAATGTGTTTGGTCATTATCGCATCTAAATGTTTTCCCAGGAGCAATCAGTCTAATAGGAGGTTTATGCTCAAGCATGCTCCTGATTTGTACAGGTGATGTATGCGTTCTTAACACATTCTGCATATTGTCTGTTTGCGTTTCTACGTAAAATGTATCATGCATTTGCCTTGCCGGATGATGTTCTGATGTATTTAGCGCAGTGAAATTATTATAGTCCGTTTCGACTTCTGGTCCCTCTGCAACACAAAAATCTAAGTCGCCAAATATTGTGATTACTTCCTCAATGACTTGAGTTATTGGGTGAATTGATCCCGAAGAACTTGATACTGGTAATGTTATATCGAGTGTCTCAGAGGATAGTTTTTCATTTAAATTCTTATCGTTTAGTTCCTCTGTCTTGTCTTCTATAAGACTCAATGTTTTATTTTTAAGAGTATTTAGTATTTCAGCTTGTTTTTTTCTATCTTCGCCAGAGAGATTAGCAAGCTCCTTCATTAAAAGTGAGATCTCTCCTTTTTTACCAAGATATTTTATACGGCATTCATTCAAGCTTTCTAAATCTGTAACTGTAGATAAAGAATTTGTAATTTCTTGCTCTAGTTTTGTGAAATCAACCATAACAATACAACAATATCAGATTTAGTTTTTTCTGTAATAAGAATATATTTGTGTAAAAGCTAATAAGCTAGTTATTTGGCGGCAGATTGAACTTGTTCGGCTAAATGCTTAAACGACGATGGTTCATTCATTGCTAAATCAGCTAGGATCTTTCTATCGAGTGAGATATTCAATTTTTTCAATCCACTTATAAAAACCGAGTATGATATACCGTACTCTCTTGCCCCAGCATTTATTCTTTGAGTCCATAAAGACCTGAAGTCTCTCTTTTTGGCTCGGCGATCACGATATGCATATTGTAGAGATTTTTCGACTGCCTGCTTTGCTACTTTAAAAGTATTTTTTCGTCGACCTCTGTAACCTTTGGCTTGCTTGATCACCTTCTTGTGTCTTGCGTGTGCAGTAACTCCTCTTTTAACTCTTGCCATAATAATAACCTATCTATGCGTACGGTAAAAACTTTTTAACAATGCGAGCATCTTGATCAGACAGAATAGTTGACCCTCTCTGATTCCTTATCTGCTTATTAGTCCTTTTAATCATACCGTGCTTTTTCCCACTTTGATAAGATTTAACTTTACCAGATGCAGTAACTCTGAACCTCTTGCTAGCGCCCTTTTTTGTTTTGAGTTTTGTCATAATGAATGAGCAGGGTTATATCCCCTGGATAGGAAAAAATCAAAGGTTTTTATAATTGAAAAGAATATGAAAAAATAGCCTAGTTAGGAGTAAAAATCATTGTAAATTGCCTGCCTTCTAATTTGGGCTCTTGCTCAATTTTACTGGTTGATCCCATAGTCTCCCTTATTCTTTCCATTAAATTCTCGGCAATATCATGATGCTCAAACTCACGCCCTTTAAACCTAATGGTAAATTTTACTTTGTCTCCAGCAGTAATAAACTTTTGTGCAGCTCTTACTTTAAAATCATAATCGTGAACATCTATCCCTGGACGCATTTTTATTTCTTTTATTGTAACTTCTTTTTGTTTTTTCTTTGAAGTACTTGCTTTTTTTTGGGCCTCATATTTGAATTTTCCAAAGTCTAGTATTTTGCATACCGGTGGGTCAACTTGCGGAGATACTTCAACAAGATCTAATCCTACCTCAATAGCTTTTTTTACTGCTTCATCAGTATTAACAACTCCTAGGTTGTTACCTTTTTCATCAATTAGTCTAACTGTGGAAGTGGTTATGAACTCGTTAATTCGGAATTTTGGGCCTTTAGTAGATTGATTGTATCTATTATTTTTCTTTTGAAGTGCTATTTTAATCTCCTATATCTATTGTTGTGATGGCATCATACATTTTTTTATAAAAAAATCATTTAAATTTTCAAACTTTATTTTTTCTTGTTTGTCGCTTCCAAATACTCTCATTGTTATAGAACGTTCTTTGATTTCATTCTTTCCTAGAATTAATTGAAATGGAATTTTTTTTAGAGAATTCTCTCTTATTTTATAACTAATTTTTTCATTGCGCAGGTCTTTTTCAACTCTTATGCCAGCTTTCTTTAAACTCTTATAAACTTCTTCACCATATTCATTGATTTCTGAAGTTATCGGTGTAACGATCGCTTGCACAGGAGATAACCAAAGTGGAAGTGCACCTGCGTAGTGTTCAATTAGTATGCCTGTAAACCGTTCTAAAGATCCAAATAGCGCTCTGTGAAGCATTACTGGATTATATTTTTGACCATCTTCACCTATATAATGTGCTTCAAGTCTTTATCAGTAAAAGGATCTTTGCGATCAAAGTCGTAATAAAAACCATTCTCTATTACAGGGCCAATGGTAACTTGCGTTTCGGGAAATAGCTCTTGAACAGCCATAGCAAGAACATGGGCTGTGTCGTGACGCAATGTGTCTATAAACTTTTCATTATTTTCCATAGAGGAATTACTATTATATCATCTATCTACAAATGAGAATCTATTTTCTCAATGACCTTTTCAGGAGAAAGTTCGTTTAGATTTTTACTGGAAATACTATGAAAATTATCTGTCTGAATGCTTACTTTTTCAGGAGATGTATGGCTTCCAAATATAGCTAAGCCTTTACAGCCCAAATGAGCCGCAAGGTGTGCAGGTCCAGTATCGTTTGAGATTACATATTTTGAGCCAGCCAATATCTTCGATAATTGAAAGAAATTTGTATGATCTTTGTTATTCATTAATATTTTGACGTCATAATTTCTTGCTTTTTCATATTCTCCTGGCCCTGGAACAATAATAATATCGATCTCTGGATATTTTATTTTTAATTTAGTAATTAAATCTTGGTAATGAGGCCATAGTTTCTGACGATGCTTTATGGAACAAAATGGAAAAAGTGTAATATAATTTTTCTTTATTGATGAGGGTATAGCAAATTCTTGATCAATCATCCATGTAACTTGAGGTTTATGTGTAAATTGTACATTCACATTAGCCCTAGATAATTGAATGTTAAATCTCTCAAGTATACTTTTTTTATCAAACTCTTCTTTTCTTTCATTTGGATTTAATATTGTTCTTGAAGAAATCCATTCAATCGAATTCGATAAATATTTTCTATAGAACTCTGTTCTACTTGAATTTTGTAAATCAAATACTTTTTGAAATTTTAAATTTGTAATTACATCTTTAATCT
>CACLBX010000032.1 GCA_902605215.1 uncultured Pelagibacteraceae bacterium | reverse complement strand
TTTTGCTTTCAAAGCAATTTGAGCAGGAAGTGTCGAGATATTCATTTCCTTATTAAAAAATTTAACCTTTGTTCCTGAAGACAATTGTTGATCTGCTAAGAGGGCAATAGAATCTCCTTTATTGAATTGATTTAATAGCAGTCTCGTCCCAGATCTGTTTTTACTATAACATTGAACGCTATATTTGCGTCTTAGTTGTTTTACAACAAAATTTATTAGAGGATTATTTGGTTCTCTTACTATCGCTGAAACCCTATTCATTTTACTTCGAAGAGCCATTCCAGGTATTTCCCAATTTGAACTATGACCTGAAACAATTACGCTATGTTCATTTTCATTAAATACATCATCTGAAAATTCATTATTAATAACTTCAATCTTACTCTTGAGTATACTGTTCATATGGGCATATTCTGAGATCGTATAGCCAAGATTCTTCCAAGCTCTATTAGCTGCATCATTAATCCACTCTTTATCTTTGTCATGAAATGCAATAGATAAATTTTTTATTAAAAGATTATGTATTGGAAGAGATGGTCCAACAGAAGTAGTAATTAATATTCCAAGAGCACGCGACATTCTCAAAGGTAGAATTTTAAAGACAGTAAAGAAGATTATAAAAAATAAAAACTCCAGTGGGTATTTTACCAAGATCTTGAATAATGATTTCATTATTTTAATTAATCAAATTTCTTATTAGTTTTTCAATATTTGGTATTTCAAGCTTAATCTTGAAACAATCAATGTTCTTCCTATAATCTTCAGGAATGCGAACATAGTCCTTTTCTGTCGTGATAAGTGATAAATTTTCTCTTTTCGCCTTATCTAATAAGCTTTCTAAATCTTTTCTAGTGAACTGATAATGATCGGGAAAACTTTTCTTTTTTATAACTTCGTACCCTTTGTTTTTAAGGGTATCAAAAAAGCCATCATTATTTCCAATACCACTAAATGCTAAATAATTTTTCTTATCAAAAACATCTACAGCTTTAACATTAGCATTGTAGAATTCTAAGTTATCATAATCATATTTTTTTGTAATATGATGTAGGTCATCTCCAATAATGACTACAAATTGGGAAGATTTTAGAGCAGGTCTTATAAGCTCCCTCAGTGGTCCTGCAGGTAAGCACAATTTATTTCCAAAACCTCTCTTACCATTAACTGTTAGTATGGTTTTATCTTTATGGAATGACCGATCTTGAAATCCATCATCCAACAATATGATGTCTGTTTGCTTTTCATTTATTATTTTCTCAATTGCAAATGCTCTATTTGTGGTGATGTAAGTTGGAACGCAATTTGCATATAGTAGGGCCTCATCTCCAACCTTATTAAACGTGTCTGATTTTGAAACCTTATATAAAATAGATTTATTTGTAGATCCATAGCCTCTCAACAATACTGATACTTTCTTGTCTTTCTTTTTTATTTCTTCAATTAATGTGAGTAATGTTGAAGTTTTACCTGTACCCCCAATATTTATATTGCCAATGCATATGATGGGAACACTGAACTTCTTATTTTTATAAAATAATGCTCTTATGTAATAAAGGAATATGTATATGCATGACAATGGAATTAAAAATAGTGAGACGAGATTTGCGTAATATACATCTTGATACCATATTTTCAGAAAAAATTTTTCCATAATTAATCAGAGGTATTGATATATTTCTTTCAATACTTTTTTTACAGTCTCTTCACCCTCCTTTTTTAAACTGCTGATATCAACTTTCCTAACTTCATTGTCTAATGATTTATACTCTTCATGTATAAAATGTTCTAGCTGTCTTTCATTACTTACAACTTGTGACAATTTCATTTGATCCAAAGTCATATATACATCAGAAAAATTTTCAACGTGTTTGCCATGGTATACTTTTTTTCCATGGTACGCTGCTTCAATTGGATTTTGCCCACCATGCATCACTAAACTGCCGCCAATAAAAATAATATCAGCTAACTTATAAAATAGATTTAGCTCACCAATTGTATCAGCTAAGTAAATATGAGTATTTCTTTTAATTTTATTCCCCATTGATCTAATTGCAGTATTTTTAATGATATTCTTATTGATGATGTTACTTCTTGTTGGATGCCTAGGAACAACAACTGTAAGAAGCTCTTTACAAGTTTTTTTTAATTTTAGAGTTACTCTGCTAATAATTTCTTCCTCTCCAGGGTGAGTACTAGCTGCAAGAAATATTTTTCTATCACCAGTCAAAACTTTGAGCTCATCATACTTTTTAGCATCAGTAAGATCAGGAGTAAGAGCGAACTTTAAATTGCCAGTATAATTAGTTTTTTTAATACCAAGTTTTTCATAAAACAAAGTACTATCTGTATTTTGCGTACTGCAAGAATTAAATTTAGAAAACAAATCTTTAGATGATGAATTAAATAAGGACCATCTTTTAAAACTTTTAATTGTCATTCTTCCATTAATTATAATTTGAGGTATATTTTTGTTATTAAGGTTATGAATAAAGTTAGGCCAAATTTCAGATTCTACAAAAACTGCAAGAGATGGCTTCCAATAATTTAGAAATCTATTTGCAAATACTGGAACATCGAAAGGAATAAATTGATGTACAGCTTTACCTTTAATTCTTTTATTCATTACTTGTGCCGATGTTACAGTTCCAGATGTTATTAATATTTGATCAATAGATTGATCTTTGTTCAATTTATCTACTATTGGTAGTATTGATTGACACTCACCAATGCTGGCAGCATGGATCCAGATCAGTTTACCTTTTTTTCGATCATGCGTATTTTTCCCATACCTTTCGCTAATTCTCTCTGGCAACTCTTTGCCTCTTCTTTTCCGTATAAAGATAACAAAAGGAATAAAGATAAGAGCTAAATTTGAAAATATACGGTAAAGAAAGAATATCATTTTTTTAATTATATCCTTTATTAGCTCTTTTTGTGAGATCATTCATCAGATTCTCAAGCGTTTGCTTAGTTGACTTAATGTTAGTATTTTTTTTGCCTACTTTAATTGGCGTGCCCCAAATTACAGTTATTTCATTAAACGGCTTTGGAATAATGAATTGATCCCACGTATTTAATTTCCATTTATTTTTAAATCCAATGCCTACAGGTACAATCACTGCATTGCTAAGCTTTGCAATACTAATGATACCGTCACTTACTTTATGTCTTGGCCCCTTAGGCCCATCTGGAGAAATGCCGATACAGACATCTCCTTGCAGTGATTTTATCATTTTTCTAGCTGATAAAAGCCCACCTTTATTTTTTGTTTTATTAGATTTATGAGTTGATCCTCGAATTGCACTAAAACCTAAATGAGAAATGACTTTAGATATTATATCTCCGTCACGATGCTTTGATATAAGTACTCTTATAGGTTTTCTATTTTGCCATGTAAGAGGACACATTAAAAGCTGGTCGTGCCAAAAAGAGTAAATAAAAGATTCATCTTTTTTAAATAGACTATTAATATTTTTTCGATCTTTGAATTTAATTTTTGAAGACTTATGCACAAATAAAATATAAAGAGATCCTAAATAAGATATTATATTTTGTGCAACCACTTTACTTGCAAGATATTTTATCATTAAATTAAAATTCGCGTTCGTATAATTTCTTATAGACGCCATTCTTTGATAGTAACTCTTCATGAGTGCCACTTTCAACTATCATTCCATCATCTAGAACTATAATTTGATCAGCATTTATTATAGTACTTAGCCTATGGGCTATTACCAAAGTTGTCCTATCTTTCATTAGTTTCTTTATTGCTTCCTGAACAAGACTTTCTGATTCTGTATCTAAACTTGAAGTTGCCTCATCCAATAATAGTATTGGCGCATTTTTTAAAAAAGCTCTTGCAATTGAAACTCTTTGTTTTTGGCCGCCTGAGAGACTGTACCCGTTCTCTCCAATTACCGTATCGTATCCATTTGGCAGCTGAGCAATAAATGAGTCAGCAGCAGCAGATTTTGCAGCACTATTAATTTCTTCTTCAGTAGAGTTAGGTCGGCTGTAGAGAATATTTTCTTTAATGGACATATCAAATAGAATTGGTTCTTGACTAACTAAAGCAATCACTGACCTGACTGAAGAAATTGTTAAATCTTTTATATTTTGTCCGTCAATTTTTAGTTCACCTGAGTCGGGATCATAAAATCTTGGTATAAGATTTAAAATTGATGATTTACCTGATCCA
>CACLBX010000031.1 GCA_902605215.1 uncultured Pelagibacteraceae bacterium | reverse complement strand
TTCAGCTACTAATCCGGTTCCACATCCAGCATCAAGTATCTTAGAATTACGTTTTATTTTAATATTGCTTTCTAGAATTTTTTTACTTGTGTAGGGTATGCATAGCCCCAATCAATTAAATCATTATCATATTTGCTAGCCCAATTTTTATAATGCTCTTTTAATCTAACAGAGCTTTTCTCGTTATAAACAATGTCTAACCATTTTTTCCCCATGACGAACATCCTTTTATTTGTAAATTATAGCGAATAGTATAAAAATTAGTTATATATGTTAATTGGCGTTCCAAAAGAGATTAAACCTCAAGAAAATAGAGTAGGACTATCCGCGGATAGTGTAAAGACACTTGTTTCAGAAGGGAATAGTGTGACTGTTGAGACGGGGGCAGGAATAGGTTCAGGCTTTGCTGACGCAGACTATTCTGCAGCAGGTGCAAGCATATGTGAGACTGCCAGAGAAATCTTTGATATTAGTGAATTGATAATTAAAGTTAAAGAACCACAAAAACAAGAAGTTGAGCTTCTTAGAAAAAATCAACTATTATTTACCTATCTTCATTTAGCTGCCAATAAAGAACTTACCCTAGGACTAATGAAATCTGGATCAACGTGTATCGCCTATGAGACTGTCACAGATGAGAATAATCGCCTACCTTTACTTGCTCCAATGAGCGAAGTTGCAGGAAGAATTTCTATTCAGGCAGGGGCAAGGTCATTAGAGATGACAAATAAAGGCAGAGGGGTACTTTTATCAGGCGCAACTGGAGCCCCGCCAGCAAATGTAGTTATTATTGGGTGCGGTGTAGTTGGTTTTAATGCTGCATTAATAGCGCATGGAATGAAAGCCAACGTCATTTTAATTGATCAATCTCAACAGAGGCTTGATGAATTAAAATCATTCTTCAACGATGAAGTCAAAACTGTGATTTCAACACCTGGAAATATTGATTCAAATGTAAAAAATTGTGATTTATTAATAGGGGGTGTTCTTGTGCCAGGTGCATCAGCGCCAAAACTAGTTTCTGAAAACTTAGTTTCTAAGATGAAACCAGGCTCTGCTCTTGTTGACGTAGCCATTGATCAGGGAGGCTGCATTGAAACTAGTAAGCCAACAACTCATGCTGATCCAGTGTATGTTCTTCACAATGTAGTTCATTATTGCGTTACAAATATGCCAGGATGTGTACCTAGAACATCAACAATCAGTCTTAACCAAGCAACATTGCCATTCGTATCTGATTTAGCTAAGAACGGTCTCAATAAAGCTTTGAGTTCTAATAAGAATTTCTTAAATGGCCTAAATGTAATGGATGGAAAGTGCACACAGCAAGATGTAGCTAGAGATCTTAATTTAGATTTTTGTGAACCTGAAAAGTTAATTGCTTAAATATCTTCAACAGCTTTACAGAGATTTGTTAATTTTTTTATCGCCAACTCGCGTGATAGATATCCGAGACCACAATCAGGAGCGGCTATAAGCCTATCCTTATCGATATGGTTAAGACAATCTAAAGCTCTAGATCTAATCATATCAATATCTTCAATTTGACTTGATGCTATTTTTAAAAGACCAAATATAATTTTTTTTGTCTTGTATTTTTCTAACAACTTTAAATCATTGTATCGATGTGCATCTTCAATAGAAATTGTATCAATGCAACTCGCCTCTAACGCATCAGCCAAATTAAAATAGCTAGATAGCGGAGCCTTTGGATAATCAGTCGAGTCTATTTTATCAGGATAACCACAACATATGTGTACGATTTTATCACAATCATTAACACCATGAAAACAACGTTCAATATTATCAATACCAAATTCTAAAGCTTCTTTTGATTTTCTTGCAAATAGTGGTTCATCAATTTGAATATATCTGCAGCCAGCATCAACAAGGTTTTTAATTTCCTTATTGATTACTTCCCCTAAGTCTAGGCACATCTTTTTTTCTTCGTGATAAAAGTTATCTGAAATAGTATCAGCAATAGTAAGGGGTCCAGGCAATGTAGCCTTAATTGGCTTACTTGAAATAGATTGATTAAGCTTAAATTCTTTATCTAAAAAATAACCATTAAATTCTATTTTTTTTGTTATGGTGGGAAGCCAGCAATTATAATTACCAGTCCTTGCAGTTTTTTCAGTGAGTATCTTAAAGTCTATGCCTTTTAAATGTCTGCAATGATAGTGAATATAATTTTCTCTTCTAACTTCTCCATCAGTGACAATATCGATTCCACACGCAATCTGATCATCAATGACTTGTTTTGACGCTTCATTTACTAGACTTTCGTATTGACTGCCCATCTTATATTTTTCTTCTTGGTATTCAGAAGTTGGTCTTTCGTTGTCAGTGCCTTTTTCTCCTTTAAACCAATCTGATAAAGGTAAAAAAGATGGCTTAGGGAACGAACCAATTGTTGTTGTTAAGATCATGATAAAAGTCTATTTAAAACAGTGATTTAGCCAAGTACTAAGTATCAAATATTTTCAAAAAATATATTCATATGAATCAGTTATTTATCAAATTCTCTTAAGGTAAAAAATTATAGTTAATTTTTATTCATATTTTTCAGATGCTTAGATAAAAATTAAATTATTTGTGACCAGAGATTTATACAAATTTCTTAAACTTTATTCTTTACACCCTCTCTCTTATGTATGAGAATTTTTTATTAATTAACTAACAATGTGAGGAGTAGCCGTGAAGAAAATAAATAAAACTCTTAAGGCTGCAAAAGTTTCTAGAAGATCAGTCCTAAAAGGTGCAGCTGCAACTGGAGCAGCAGCAGCTATTGGTCCCTGGTACATTCCAAATGCTTTTGCCGCACCTGTTGTAAATGTTTTGATGTGGGGTGAGTATCTACCTGATTCAGTTGTAGCTGATTTTAAAGCTAAAACTGGCATTACTGTTAACCACACCAAAATTGGAGACAACGGTGAAATAATATCAAAAATGAAAGCTGGTGGTGGCGCAGGTTATGACCTAGCAAGCCCGACAAATATGAGGGCCTTGCAATGGGAGAATCTCGGTGTCCTAGCTCCATTCGACATGAATAGAATTAATACCAGCGCCGTAAACCCAGGGATGCTTGCAGTAGGTGAGCGTGATTGGAATTTTGGTGGCAATGGATCTCACTGGGTCCCACAATTGTGGGGAACAGAGTCAATTTCTTGGAGAACTGATAAATGGACTCCAGATGGCCTTCCAAGTTTCGGTGACTTATGGGAACCTAATCCAGGTATTGATGGAGCCTTCATGATGGGTAGAACTTACTCAATGATGACAGGTTGTGGAATTTGGATGCATCACCAAGGTAAGATGGATTTCTGGTCTTCTTATAATGATGAAGATACTATGAGAAAGAACTGGGAGACAATTACTGATTTCTGTATTTCAAAAAAAGGAAATCTTGTCAAATTCTGGTCAGGAGCTGATCCTCAGAAACAAGGATTTACATCTGATGGTGTGGTTGTTGGACAAACTTGGGATGGCCCAATTGCAGCAATGATGAAAGCTGGTGAACCAGTTGCTTATCAAACTACAGATGAAGGTGCGTTAGCATGGATTGACGGAATCACATTATCTGCAAAAGCTGAGAATCTAGATGAGGCTTATGAATTAATCAATTATAGCTTTACCCCTGAAGTTGGTGGTCAAACTATTAATGAAATTGGATATAATTCAGCAGTTAATGGTGCTTCTGACTTCTACTCACCAGAAACAAAAGCTTTAGCTAAAGCAATTTATCCAGGGGATACTTCTACCAAGTTGAATCCTTGGCCACCAGAGCCACCTTGGTTTGCTGATGCAAGAGCTGAGTACGCGAATAAGTTTGAAACGGCGTAATTAGTTTCTAATAACATTTAAGGCGCTCAAGATCATATCTTGGGCGCTTTTTTGTATCGTGTTTATTAATTTAATAACTATAATTTTTTTATGAGCGCAGACGTAGAGTTAAATAATGTTTCAGTAACATTTGGGAGTTTTTATGCAGCCAAAAGCGTAAACGTCAAAATCAATGGCGGTGAATTTTTTTCTTTCCTAGGACCATCTGGTTGTGGAAAGACAACATTACTTAGAGCAATTTCAGGATTTCAAGATCCCTCAGAAGGATCTGTATTAATTGACAACAAAGACATGTTTGGCATAGGTCCAAACAAAAGACCTACTTCTCTTATTTTCCAGAACCTGGCCCTATTCCCTTTAATGTCTGTTTCTGAAAATATTGCCTTCTCTCTTGAGGTAAGGGGAGTCTCAAAAAAAGATAGGCAAAAAAGAGCAGATGAACTTTTAGAATTGATAGCATTAGAAGGACAGGGCGAAAAAAAAGTACATCAATTATCAGGAG
>CACLBX010000030.1 GCA_902605215.1 uncultured Pelagibacteraceae bacterium | reverse complement strand
CACCTTTCTTTAAAGATCTAAAATTAAATCAAAATAATATAAGTGATATTAAGGAAGCAAATATTCTTGGTATTTTTGGAGATTCAGTGACTACTGATCACATTAGTCCCGCTGGAGCAATAAAAGATGATGGCCCAGCAGGTGACTATCTAAAAGATAAAAAAGTTAGTAAAAATGATTTTAATTCGTTTGGTGCCCGAAGAGGAAATCATCAAGTTATGATGAGAGGTACATTTGCTAATATTAGAATTAAAAATGAAATGCTAAATAATGTCGAAGGAGGTTATACAATTCATTATCCTTCAAAAAAACAAATGTCAATTTATGACGCTTCAATTAAATATCAGAAAGCCAAAACACCTTTGATCATCATTGCAGGAAAAGATTATGGGATGGGATCGTCAAGAGATTGGGCTGCAAAAGGAACAAAATTATTAGGTGTTAGGGCGGTTATTGCAGAGTCTTATGAAAGAATACATAGATCAAATTTAGTTGGGATGGGAGTTTTACCTTTCAAATTTGAAGGTAAAGACGATAGAAAGTCGCTAAAATTATTAGGATCAGAAATTATAAATATTTTAGATATTGCAGAAAATTTGAAGCCTCAGGGTTTATATAATGCGTCAATTAAATACAGTAACGGAAAAACTAAAGAAATTAAAATTAGGTTATTAGTCAATACCGTTACTGAAATAGAGTACCTCGAAACTGGAGGCATACTTCAATTTGTTTTCAAAAATTTAGTGAACGCTTAAATTTAAGAATATTTTTATTTATAGTCAGCCAAGAAATCAAAAGATGCATTATTTCCAGCTACAGTTGATCTAATTGTATCAAACATGAGGCCAGAAAACTCTTCAAAATTTTCATCCGTCAAATTATTATAATTTTCTTTATAGAGAGCAAAATTAATTTCGACACATATATCATTACAGTCTGTATAATAAAACTGATGAATTGTATTGGTACCACCTTGTCCTAACTCAGCCAAAGCTGAGCAAGTTTCTTCAAAGTTGCCTATGCCCCTGTAGTTTATATTATTTGTTTTCGTTGCGCTCGCAGTATAAATACCCGCATCACAGCCATAGAAAGTTTTTCTATAATCTGTTTCTTCAGAGTTAGAGCCCAACACTGCATAATTTATACTATCATCATAAAAGGCATTGTCATTTGGACCAAAACTCTCATGAACTAATGTTGCATAAACATAAAAATTTCCAGATGGCACACTACCAGATTTTTCGAGGTCATATACTTTCCAATCACCAGGTAGCAATGGAATATCAGCTTGATTGTATGCTCTTTCAACTTTTCCAGAGTAAATAGAATTTTCATTAAATTCTGTTGCAGTTGCAAAAGAAACTAAAGCAAAAAAAGCTATTGAAGTTAATGTAATTAATTTTTTCATTATTTTATTCCTTGTTAATGTTGATAATATAAACAAAATTTTTTAAAAAAAGAGTCTTAATTTCATCAGCATATCCCTACTTTAATCAAGTGATGAATATATTGTATCGATTAAGCTTTTTGAAAATAAAGCAGGATCTGTTGGCTTCTCGCCATCTAAAATTTTGGATTGCTCATACAACATTGTTGCAATTTTATTAATTCGAATAATTTCATCTTTTTTAGTGCACATTTTTGCCAATTTTTTAATCAATTTATGATTTGAGTTTATTTCTAATATTTTTAAAGATAATTCTTGATTTAACTGATTATGTTGCTGAAGTATCTTTTCTAACTGAGGATCCATGGCATTATCATCTCCTACGAGACATACGGCACTGTCAGTTAGTCTTGATGAAATCCTTACATCTTTAACCTTATCTTTGAGTTGTTCCTTTAATAAAACGACCAATGGATCTATGGATTTATTTTCTTTTTTTTCATCTTTTTCTTTTTTGCCATCAAATGAATCTAAATCGTCAAGGCCTTTTGTTACTGACTTAAAAGACTTTTCTTTATAGAGAGGTGTAGATGATGTCCAAAAGCTATCTACTGGATCATCCAATATCAAGACATTAATATCCCTGGATTTATAGCCCTCTAAACTTGGATTATTCAGTATATTTTCGTAGCTATCTCCAGTCATGAAGTAAATATCTTTTTGTTTCTTATCCATTCCTTCTACATACTCATCAAGTGAAATTAATTCTTTAGATTTAGAATTTTTAAAAAGAGAAATTTCTAATAAAGATTCTTTCTTTTCAAAATCTTCATAGATTCCTTCTTTTAGGACTGGACCAAAATTTAACCAAAATGACTCAAATGATTTTCTATCTTTAGAAAGTTTCTTTTTTAGGTCCGATAAAGTTCGTTTAACGAGAGATGATCTTATTTTTGCAACCACGGGGTTATTTTGGAGCATTTCACGACTTATATTTAATGGAAGATCTTCAGAATCAATTACACCTCTAATAAACCTTAAATATGGGGGGACTAACTCAGGACAATTATCAGTAATGAATACTCTTTTGACGTATAATTTTAGTCTATTTTCTCTTGCAGGTTCGTACAAATCAAAAGGTTTCGATGACGGAATGAAATTAAGAACTGTATATTCAATTTTTCCCTCAGCTTTATAATGTGAAGTCATCCATGGATCATCAAACATCTGTCCCACATGATTATAAAATTCTTTATATTGCTCCTCTGTAATTTTATTTTTGGGGCGTGTCCATATTGCAGAAGCTGAATTAACTGATTCTGGCTTCTCATCTTTTTTTTCTGAACCATCTGTTATGAAAATTGGAATACTAATATGATCTGAATATTTACGTATGATATTTTCTATTCTTGACTTCTCTAAATACTCTTTTGCCTCTTTTATTAAAGTTAACTCAATAGTGGTTCCCCTATTTGATGGAAGGAGATCAAGATTTTCACTCTCTTCAATAGTGAAATTACTTTCACCATCTGAAACCCAAATCCATACTTTGTTTTCTCCAGCTTTTCTGGTTACTACTTTTGTTTGAGATGCAACCATGAACGCTGAATAAAATCCTACTCCAAATTGTCCGATCAATGAAAGATCTTTTGTTTTAGACTCTGATAGTTCTTTTAAGAAGTGAGCTGTTCCTGATCTTGCAATAGTTCCAAGATTTGATATTAAATCTTTTTTGTTCATCCCAACCCCATTATCAGAGATTGAAATCAAATTTGATTTTTTATCTATATTAATATTTACCGAAAAATTAGGGTCATCCTTCAGTAATTTTTCTTTTGTATTAGATAAGTACCTGAGCTTATCACAAGCATCAGATGCATTAGATACAAGCTCTCGAATGAAAACCTCCTTTTCAGAATACACAGAATTGATCATCAATTTAAGCAATTGACTGACTTCTGTTTGAAATTCTAGTTTTTCAGATTTAGGCATATTTTAAAAATGTTATGGGTAATATTGTAATTTTTTAGATAAATGCAAGTCATTATGGCTAAGTTATTTTGTAAATTTTCCCTAAAATTAGCTGTTTTTGTATAATTTTCGCGATAACATGAGATAACATGGTCATTCACTATTTAAATACCCAACCTAGAGATGAAAAATTAGATCAGAAAACTCGTATAACTAGTTTTAACAAAGTAGAACTCAATATGATTTTATCTATTTATGGGAAAAACGTAAGTAATGGAATTTGGAGAGACTATGCAATTGACCATAACGAAAATACAGCTGTCTTTTCAATTTATCGAAGTACGTTTGAAAAAGCTTTTTTACAAATTATCAAAAGTAAGAAGTCCTTGAAGAAACAAAAAAAATATCTTCTTTTGAATGCAAATAACAAAAAGTTAAAAGACTCTAACGAGCTAATAGGCATCATAGACTTCTTAGATTTTTCTCTAAAGAGAATTGTTTAGAAGTTATCTTCTTTGGCCAAAAAGTCTTAGCAACATAATAAATAAATTTATGAAGTCTAAGTAAAGGGTCAATGCACCCATGATTGCTTTTTTTGCTGCAACTTCAGCACTATCATAGGCCATATACATATTCTTAATTTTTTGAGTATCATATGCAGTAAGACCAACGAAAATTAATACACCAAGAATTGAGATTCCATAATATAGAGCTGGTGATTGCATGAATATATTTACAATTGAAGCAATTATAATTCCAATAAGTCCCATGAATAGAAAAGAACCAAATCCTGTAAGATCTCTTTTGGTCGTATAACCATATATACTCATAGCGCCAAAAGTACTTGCAGTGATAAAAAATACACGAGCGATACTAGCGCCTGTATACGTTATGAAGATTGTAGAAAGAGACAATCCCATAAGAAATGCAAAAATCCAAAACATAGTTTGTGCACGTGAAGCTGACATGTTCCTAATGCCGAATGACATATACATAACAATTCCGAGAGGCGCTAAGGCAACAACCCACATCATAGGACCAGTATATAAAGTTACTCCTAAGCTAGTGAGGCCAACAATATCACCTGTAGGACTTGTCACAGCTGTTGCTTGGAATAACATATAGGCTACTAAACCTGTGAGGGCTAAACCAGATGCCATGTAGTTATAAACACTCATCATGTATTGTCTAAGACCTTCATCGATTGCTGGTGTTGATTGAG
>CACLBX010000029.1 GCA_902605215.1 uncultured Pelagibacteraceae bacterium | reverse complement strand
ATTAATCAAATTGCTGCCGAGACTGGGGTGGATGATATTAAATCATCTGTTGAAAATGCAAGTTCTAAAAATTTTACTGACGACATGCGTGATTCAATTAACGAGACCATCATGAAGTCAGAAGATAAAAAGAGTGAAGATGAGTGATCAGAAAGAAACACTCAATGATAGTAAACAGCCTTTAATCCAGCATTTAATTGAACTAAGAAGTCGTTTAATCAAATCTATCATTTTAATTTCAATATTGTTTGTGATTGCATACATATATGCAGATTCCATATACAATTTTTTAGTGCAGCCTTATGCAGATGCTGTTGCAGGGGAAGCTGGAAGAAGACTTATTTTTACAGCTCTACATGAAACATTTTTTACATATTTAAAGGTAGCTTTATTTGCATCATTATTTGTTGCATTGCCTTTTATACTTATTCAAATATGGATATTTGTAGCGCCAGGATTGTACAAAAATGAAAAAACGGTTGTTATCCCTTATTTGGCAGCTACACCAATTCTATTTATATTAGGGGCTTCTCTGGTGTATTTTTTTATAATGCCACTCGCAATAAAGTTTTTTTTATCATTTGAGTCAATTGGAGGACAAGGAACGTTACCAATTCAACTAGAAGCCAAAGTAAATGAATATCTTAGTTTAATTATGAGACTAATTTTTGCTTTTGGCTTAAGTTTTCAATTACCTGTATTGCTAACATTATTAGCAAGAGTTGGATTTGTAAGCTCTGAAGGATTGAGAAAAAATAGAAAATACGTAATCGTTGGCGTTTTTGCTGTTGCAGCAATACTTACACCTCCTGATCCCATATCGCAAATAGGCCTTGGTGTTCCCATATTAATATTGTATGAAATTTCAATATATGCAGTACGATTTATAGAGCGAAAAAGAGAGAATAAATAATTTTAAAAGATGTTAGATATTAAGAAGATTAGAGAAAATGGAAAACAGCTCGATGAGGCCCTAGCGAACAGAAAGCACGAGGCATCATCTTCTTTAATTATAGATCTTGATAGAAAAAATCGAGACTTAATAGGTGAATTACAAGGACTTCAAGAGGAAAGAAATGCTAAATCTAAATTAATTGGAGAGCATGCTTCTAATGGCAAAAAAGATGAAGCTGAATTACTTAAAAATGAAGTTAGTTCAATTAAAGACAAAATGCAGGAACTTGAAAACAATCAACGTATCGCAAAAGAAGAGTTAAATTCATTACTTGAGTCACTGCCGAACATACCAGATGACTCAGTTCCAATTGGAGATGAAAGCGTCAACAAAGAAATTAAGGTTGAAGGTAAAAAGAAAGAATTTTCATTTACTCCAAAAGAACATTTTGATTTAGGTGAAGATCTCGGCAAAATGAGTTTTGATCAAGCAGCAAAAATATCTGGTGCACGTTTTGTGATCCAAAAAGGTGAATTAGCAAGACTTGAAAGAGCCATAGCTAATTTTATGCTAGATCTGCATACAAATGAATTTGGGTATGAAGAAACTAATGTTCCTATACTTGTAAGAGATCAAGCTGCATTTGGTACAGGTCAATTGCCAAAATTCAAGGATGATTTATTTAAAACGACGGATGATTACTGGCTTATACCAACAGCTGAAGTTCCTTTAACAAATATGACAAGAGAGAGTGTCGTGGATGCAGTTGAACTTCCCAGACGATACGTTTCTCATACACCTTGTTTCAGATCTGAAGCAGGTGCCGCTGGAAAAGATACTCGAGGAATTATGCGCCAACATCAGTTTTACAAAGTTGAATTGGTAAGCTTAACGTCAGAAGAAAATTCAGACAATGAGCATGAAAGAATGCTTAGTTGTGCTGAAGAAGTGCTAAAAAGACTAGGTTTGCACTATCGAGTTGTAATTTTATCCACTCAAGATATGGGTTTTTCAGCTCAGAAAACATATGATATTGAAGTATGGCTTCCAGGACAAAATGCATACAGAGAAATTTCAAGCTGTTCTAATTGTGGTGACTTTCAAGCAAGAAGAATGAATTCAAGATACAAAGAAAATGATACAATTAAATATCTGCATACACTTAATGGGTCAGGACTAGCAGTAGGGAGAACTTTAATTGCGATTATGGAAAATTATCAAAACGAAGATGGATCTATTGATATTCCAGAAGTATTAATTCCCTACATGAGTGGAATAACAAAAATTTCAAACTAAGTATATTTATATGCCTTCGGTAAAACTTGAAAACGCAAGAATACTTATAACCAATGATGACGGCTATTCTGCAGATGGCATTAAAATATTAACCGATATTGCAAAGGAGTTTTCAGAAGATGTTTGGGTTGTTGCTCCTGAACATGAAAAGAGTGGCGCCTCACACGCTCTATCTTTTCAAAATGCATTAAATTTAAAAAAGCAAGCCGAAAAGCTTTATTCTATAGATGGCACCCCTAGCGATTGTATAGCTATTGGCATCAGCCATGTTTTAAAAGACAAGAGGCCAGATCTAATTCTTTCAGGCATTAATAGCGGATGCAACGTCGGAGAAGATGTAACTTATTCAGGAACTATTGCCGCGGCAATGGAGGGTTTAATAAGAAGGATACCATCAATAGCTATTAGTCAAAATTACGAAGCGGGTAAGAAAAATGTAATCTCATGGGACTCATCCAAACATTTTTTGAAAGGTATACTTACCGATATAACTAATGTCGGATGGGACAGTAATGTATTCATGAACATTAACTTTCCTTATTGCCAATCCGATAAAGTAAAAAGCATACAAATTACAACACAGGGTAATAGAGATACAGATGATCTTATTATAAATGAGGTTGAAAATAATTTGTTTAGATTTGGACTTAGAAGAAGGCTTGAAGAAAATGCGAAATTAACGCTTCCACCCCTGAATATGGCAGTTGACGGGTTTATGTCTGATGTAGAAGCAATTGCTAATCAGCATATTTCAATTACCCCGTTTCATTTAGATCTGACCCATCACGGCAGTCTAAATCAGTTAAAAACATCAATTAAGTCAGATATTATCTAATTATTTAGTTCAAATATATATGCTAAGTATGTATATTGCCGTAATTATTTAAAGGAGATTCATAATGGAACAGATGCTAGTTCAATTAATGCCGCTATTCTTAATTTTTGCGATCTTTTATTTCCTATTGATTAGACCGCAGCAAAGAAGAGCCAAGGAACATAAGGAGATGGTAGCGGGCGTGCAGAGAGGCGACAAGATTGTAAGTTCCGGTGGAATAAGGGGTAAAGTTGTCAAGGTAGTCGGTGATTTTGATGTTGAGGTTGAGATATCTCAAGGAGTTAACGTTACTTTAGTTAAATCAACAATTGCTGAAGTAGTCAAAGAGAGTGCCCCAAAATAAATAATTAATGATTTATTTTTCAAATATTAAGATTTCATCAATCTTATTAGTCATCTTTATAGCCTTGATGTTTGCTATTCCTAATTTTTTTAGCAAAGATCAATTAAATAGCTTCCCAAGTTTTATTCCTAAGCAGCAGGTTAATCTTGGATTAGATTTACAAGGCGGGTCGCATTTATTATTAGAAGTTGATACAGTAGAGATTATAAAAGAAAGACTAGAAAATTTAAACTCTGATGTAAGAAGAGTACTTAAGAAAAATAATATTCAATATAGTAATTTTAAGAATACTGATGACAACTTAAAATTTGTTGTTGAAGAGTTTCCCGCTGAAATTGAAAAAGAAATTTCAGAATTATCAATAAGTAATTCTCAAAATATATTACAAATGGGAGATCAGACAAACTTAGTAATATTAAGAGAAGAGAACGAAGTTTCTATTTCCTTTACTGATGAATTTGTAAAATTAGCTGTATCTAATGCTGTAGCACAATCTCTAGAAATTGTACGCAGAAGAATAGATGAACTTGGAACTAGAGAGCCATCTATTCAAAGGCAAGGATCTTCGCGAATTATCATTCAGTTGCCGGGCATTGATGACCCAGATCGTATCAAATCTTTATTAGGACAAACAGCCAAGCTTACTTTTCAACTTGTAGATATTTCTACTAATTACGACCCATTAAATCCAAAAAAAGCACCGGTAGGATCTGAAATCTTGCCATCAGATGCAGACGATAGTTTTAAGTATATCGTAAAAAAAAGAGTAATGGTTGGAGGAGAAAACTTAGTTGATGCTCAACCTGGGTTCGATCCGCAAACAAATGAACCAATCGTTTCGTTTCGCTTTGACAGACTTGGAGCCAGCAAATTTGGACGCGTTACTCAGCAAAATGTCGGCAAGCCCTTTGCAATAATTTTAGATGATACTGTCATAAGCGCTCCTGTTATAAGAGAAGCAATTTTAGGTGGATCAGGGCAAATTTCAGGGGGGTTTAATTCAGATGAGGCAAATGACTTAGCTATACTGCTTAGAGCAGGTGCATTGCCAGCGCCGCTAATTATTTTAGAGGAACGATCAGTGGGACCAGACCTTGGAGCAGACTCAATAGAAGCAGGTCAGTTTGCAGCTATAATAGGTTTTGTAGCAGTCATTTTATTCATGATGTTTGTTTATAGATACTTTGGTTTCTTAGCTGATATAGCCTTGATCATAAACTTATTTATGGTGCTCGGTATACTTTCATTATTTCAAGCGACTTTAACTTTACC
>CACLBX010000028.1 GCA_902605215.1 uncultured Pelagibacteraceae bacterium | reverse complement strand
GAACAGACTCTTTATTGAGAGAGTTTATATATATTGATTGAAATTGAATTTTTACTGTAGGTGTATACTTTCCAATATTTTCATTATAAAAATCTCTAATATCTTCTTCATTAACCTGATTTTTTTCAACTTGAATTATGAAGTCAATCACCTGTTTTATCATTTCTTTTCTGACACCAATATCCTTCTTGTGCAGATCCAGTTCAATTCCTCTTTGTACAAGAAGTTCCTCTTCTATCATTCGTTCTAATAATAATTCTAAGATTTCAACATCGTCTTCTGGTTGAATATCTGCTCCAAGGTTTGAGGCATATTTCAAAAATTGATCTTCAGAAATAACAACATCATTCACTAAAGCGACAGCCTTTTTTATTTTTAAGCTGAAGAAATTCATTATTGAACGAAATAGTCTCATAAAAAATAAGGGCTATGCCTAAAATTATTGCGACAATAAATATAAGACTATTTTTATTTAAGATCTTGGTCATTGCATGAATCATTATACTTAATTATAATTAATTATTATCAAATAATTTTCTTATGAGTATTGTAAAAGTTATAAAATATTTTTTCATTCTTTCAATCCTCTTTATAATTAGTTTACTCATAGTTTTACAATTCCATTTATTTAGTGAAGACTTAGATGGAGGGGTAATCACCGGTAAAATTAATACTATCGAGTTTGTAAAAGATAAGGAGACGAGGCAATTAAGTGCAATGGAAACTCTTAACGAGTTGCCAACTAAACAAATTTTGTTTGGTGATCTTCATGTTCATTCAACATTTTCAGCTGATGCACATATGATGAGTCTGCCAATCACTGGTGGTCACGGCGTGCATCCTGTTGCGGATGCTTGCGACTTTGCAAGGCATTGTTCGGCATTAGATTTTTGGTCAATTAATGATCATGCTGAAGCAACTACACCAAAACGGTGGATGGAAACAAAAGAAACGATCAGGAAGTGTAACGCTTTAAATATTGATCCTGCCAATCCAGATTGTGTTGCTTTTTTGGGATGGGAGTGGACACAAGTAGGCGTTATAAGAGGAAACCATTGGGGTCATCACAATGTTATTTTAAAAGAAGAGTCTGATGAAGCAGTTCCAAGCAGAGCTATTGCATCGTTATCTGTAACTCGACAAGCAATGACTTCTAGGCCTTTAGTGCCAAATGTATTTTTCCCATTTGTGGATTTTGAAAATTTCAAAAGATATAACGATATAAATCGATACTTTGCAGAAACAGGAAAAATAAAAAATTGCGAACGAGGTGTACTTTCTAAAGATCTACCAATGAACTGTCATGAAGAAGCAGTAACCCCATTAGATTTAGTAAATAGACTTGAGGAATATGATAGTGACTACATGGTTATACCGCACGGGCAGACATGGGGACTTTATACTCCCGCTGGATATACCTTAGATAAAGGTTTAGAGATTTCAAAAAAATATCCAAAAATGTTTGAATTATTAGAAACTTATTCTGGGCATGGAAATTCAGAAGAATATCGCTCATGGAGAGGAGTTGATGTTGTAAGAGATGGACAGGAAGTAATCAGACCATTTACATTCACCATGGGAGAAATTGATTTAGACCAGGGAACATTTACTCTTAAAAACCAGTCTGGAGAAGACGAGATCATTGATATAGGTACTCAAACTTGCCCAGAGCCATCTGATAATTATATCCCGCAATGTTGGCAAGCGGGCAAAGTAATTTATGAAAGATGTATTGCCAATGGTGAGTCAGTTTCAGAATGTAGTGAAAGAAGAGAAGTAACTGAACAAGCGTCGGTAAATAGAGGAAGATCAGGGTACAACGTGGTTCCAACGTTTACAGATTTTGAGAGAAACATATCTGGGCAATGTTTAGATTGTTTTAGTCCACCTATGAACCATGTTCCTGGGGGAAGTTCTCAGTATGGATTAGCGTTAACAAAATTCAAAGAAGATGGTTCAAAACACAGATTTAGGTATGGTTTCATTGGTTCGAGCGATAACCATTTAGCTGCACCGGGAAGTGGGTACAAAGAACTTTTTGGAAATAATATTGATGGTAGTGGACCTCCAAGCGAATTTTTGGATAAGGTTTTACATCTGAAGCCATATTATTTTCCTAAGAGTACAAGTCCAATTGGAAGGAATTCCGACCCGATTGGCGACTCATTTGTTTCTCCTTCACAACCACAGGTTTATGATATTCCAGATTTAATTGTTGGATTCAATACTATTGAGTGGGAAAGGCAGAGAGGTTTCTTCACCACTGGCGGGCTGGCAGCTGTTCACTCTGAGGGACGATCTAAAGAGGAAATCTGGGATGCTTTAAAAAGAAAAGAAACTTATGCAACAAGTGGTACTCGCATGTTGCTCTGGTTTAATTTAATTAGTGAAAATAAAAAAATCACTATGGGTTCCTCTATTGAAACAGGCACTCAACCAGAATTCGAAGTTAAAGCTATGGGCTCATTTGTTCAGAAGCCAGGCTGCCCTGAGGATGCATATAATGCATTGGGCGAGGAAAGAATAGATGAGCTGTGTTTTAATGAATGCTATCACCCTTCAGACGATCGAAAATTTATTCATAGAATTGAAGTAATTAAAGTTTTGCCACAAGAGTATGTAGATCAACCTATTGAGGGAAGAATTTTAGACCCATGGTATACCCATTACTACTGTGATCCAAATGAACTAGGCTGTTCTTTTAAATTCTCAGATAAAGATTTTTCGATAGATCAAAAAGATGTAAGTTATTATGTAAGGGCTATTGAAGTGCCTACACCCCAAATTAATGTTAAGGGTGGTGTTTGTGAATTTGATGCAGAAGGAAATTGTATAAAGTTTAAGCTTTGTACTCAAGACTGGAGGCATCCAAGAGACATTGAGACTTGCTCTGAAATAGATGAGCATCGTGCTTGGTCATCCCCAATTTATTTAGATTATTTATCCTAAAATTTATCTTAAATGAAATATATAGTCCCATCTATTATATCGTTAGTTGTAGGTAGTCTTTTTAGTTGGGCTTATTTAACTGCTTATGGATTCGGCATTTCTTATATTATTTACCTTAGCATGATGATAGCAATGGTCTTTCTGGCTATTGATGCCTGGCGAAATATCAATAAATAGCTCAGTTAATTCAATATCTATGTAACGTAGCGTTTTTCATATTTCCCTGACATTTTGGCAATAAACTGGAATTGAGTGTCATAAATTATATCTAGATTATAAAATTAATTTTTAAATTTATTTATTAGGGGTAATTTATGTTTAAAAAAATTTTAGTCTTTTCGACAATATTTTTTTGTTCTTTCAATTCATATGCATTGGCAGAGGTTAGTGCGGAAGTTGAATACATTTTTAATACTTTCTCATTTCTTATTTGTGGCTTTTTAGTTATGTGGATGGCTGCAGGTTTTTGTATGCTTGAATCAGGCTTGGTGACAACAAGAAGTGTTTCAACAATTGCAGCAAAGAATATTGGCAAGTTCGCTATTGTTTGTGTTGTTTTTTATCTTGTAGGCTACAATTTAGGTTATGGGATTCCAGAGGGGGGATACATTGGATCTTTCTCTACATGGACTGACTCTTCATCACTAGAAACAGGTTACTCTGATGCCTCTGATTGGTTTTTTCAAGCGCTATTTGTCTGCGCCACAGTTTCGATTGTATCAGGAGCAGTAGCTGAAAGAATTAAAATATGGCCATTTTTTATATTTGCAGCAATTTTAGGCGGTATAATTTATCCAATCCAAATGGGCTGGCAATGGGGAGGTGGATGGCTTGCTACCCTTGGCTTTTCAGATTTTGCTGGATCAACAATTGTACATGCATGTGGTGGCGCAGCCGCACTTGCAGGAGTAATTTTATTAGGACCACGTTTAGGAAGATTTTCCAATACGGGTGATCCTGCAAATATGGAACCTTTCGCTGCTTCCTCTATCCCACTTGTAACTCTCGGCACATTTATATTATGGATGGGTTGGTATGGATTCAACGGTGGTTCGCAATTAGCTCTGGGCTCATATGAAGACTCGACTGCTATGTCCAGAATATTTATGAATACTCAATTAGCAGGTTGTGGAGGTTGTATTGCTGGCGCAGTTATCACTAGATTGGTTGGCGGTAAAACAGATATTATTATGATGTTAAATGGTGCGCTTGCGGGACTTGTCTCAATTACTGCAGAACCACTTATGCCTTCGCCAATGGCTGCTATTGTTATTGGTGCGGTAGGTGGATTAATAATGTATGTTGGAACAAATTTCCTAAATTCACTTAAATTAGATGATGTTGTTGGTGCTATACCAGTTCATATGTTTGCAGGAATATGGGGTACACTTATCGTTCCCTTTTCTAATCCTGATACATCTTTTGGCACACAGATCATTGGAATTATCTCAGTAATTACATTTGTTTTCATTGTTTCATTCCTTGTTTTTTATGTAATTAAAAACACAGTTGGACTTAGAATCAGTGAAGAAGCAGAAAAATTAGGTACTGATAAAGCTGAGGTAGGAGTGATTGCTTATTCAATTAGAGACTAATTTTAATCATTAAATTTTATACTTACTGCCTCGCTTCTAGGAGCGAGGCAGTAACTTTTTTTCAACGTTTTCAAAAATATTCACACTTTTGTCATTTT
>CACLBX010000027.1 GCA_902605215.1 uncultured Pelagibacteraceae bacterium | reverse complement strand
AGAAGGTGGGATTATAGATAAAATATTGGTCAAAGAAAGTGAGTTGGTTGAAGAGGGTCAGCCACTTGTTATATTAGCAGCGACGGCGAGTGAAGTGGAAGTTGACGAAGTCAAAGTACAAATAGATGCTCAAATTATAAAATCGATAAGAATTGAGTCTGAAATTAATAATTTTGATATACCGATATTTCCTGACGGCTTGGTAAATCAAAGGCCAGATTTAGTGAATAAGTCTATGGAACTTTTTATCAGTAAAAGAGACAAGTACAACGGAGATGTTAATGAGATAAATGCTGTTATTGATCAGCATCAAACAAGTGTTGATATTTTATTAAGACAGGCTGAAATGAGCTCACAGCTTCTCGAGGAAAAAGTAACCAATGAGTATGCTCACCTAAATGTTTTGAAAGAACTTAATGCGGCAAAAGGGCAATTAGAAGAATCTATTGAAAAAAAAGAAAATATCACAAACGAATTTGTTCAGAATGCTCGAAATGAATTACAAGTTGCACAGAGAGATCTCTCTGAACTTAATGAAACAATAAAAGCCCTTAATGATAATTTAGATAGAACATCAATTAATGCGCCTGTTGAGGGCATTGTTAAAAACTTATTTTTTGTGACTGAAGGTGGAGTTATTAGGCCAGGTGAGCCAATCTTAGATTTAGTTCCAACAAGAGACAGTTTAATTGTTGAAGCCCGACTTCAAGATAGTGACATAGGTTTTGTTCAAGTGGGACAATCTGCAGTAGTAAAACTGTCATCTGCTGACTCAGTTAATTTTGGGCAGCTAAATGGGATTGTTACACAGATCAGTCCTGACACAGAAGAAGATGAGAACGATAATAGAATCGTATTTTATAAAATTTTACTTGAAACAGACCAAAACTATTTTGAAAGTAATGATAAGATTTATCAATTAGTACCTGGTGTAAAAGTTAACGCGAGTATACATATTGGACAAAGGACTGTTGCAAATTATCTACTATCACCATTCATTGATTCAATGGATGGATCATTTCAAGAAAGATAAAACTCTTATATAATTTGATTAATATGAAAATACTTATATGTGGACTTCCAGGATCTGGTAAAACTTGGCTTGCAAAGCGCTTGGTAGATAACATAAGTAATTGCGCTTGGTACAATGCTGATGTTATTCGTAGTGCAGCAAACGACTGGGACTTCTCATCTGAGGGAAGAGTAAGACAGGCTAATAGGATGAAGACTTTTGCTGATTTTGAAGTGAGCAATAGAAGATCTGTTATATGTGAATTTGTTGCCCCAACTGAAAGTTCAAGAATCGCCTTTAATCCTGATTATTTAATTTGGCTAGATACAATTAAAGAAGGCAGAGTTGTTAAAAATAAGAAAGCAGAACTTGAAAATGCAAAAGATCTGCCTTTTGAAGTTGAGAGTCTGGAAAAATCTGATGCATTCAAGGATACAACTAGGATGTTTGAGGAGCCAACAAATGCCAATAAAATAATAAAGTCCTTTTTAAGTGATGAAGAAATAGAGCTTATAGCTAAGGAAATAAAAAGTGTTTGACTGGAAAAAGCCAACATCACAAATGCTTGGCCGGTGGCAGCCCTGGCATGACGGACATACAGCTCTTTTTGAGAAAGCCTTAGAAAGAACTGGTCAGGTTTGTATTATGTTTAGGGATGTATCTGGGGTTGCTGCTGGAGTTGATGGTCAGGAAGATAACCCCTTTGAATTTGAAGAGGCAAAAAAGATCTTTATTGTGAGAAGTTGGCGCGGTGACATATAAATACTTATTATTTTCTAATCTTGTTATTGTTATGTCTGCTTCTGTTCCTGCTTCTTCATTGAGTAATTGAGTGTAAGTAATCTTGCCAATCGAAGTGTTCATATCGCTTACACAAACGTAATTTAAAAAATTTGCTGAATCTTTTCCTTTAATTATAAATTTAGAAAATGAAGTTAGTTCAAATAATCCTATATTTGATCTAACGGCATCACATTCTTCCCTAGCATTTTCGAACCAATTTTGTCTTCCATAAGAATACTCATATTTTGCTTCTTGATTAGCTGATGTATACCAATTAGGTCTTTCCCATCCTGCTGCTTCACCAAAACAAGCTCCGTTAGATTTCAGGATATCAAAAAGAGGTGATTGAATTTTATTTCTCGCTGTTTCATACTGATAATAAGGCCAATGGAGTTTATATAACAGTCCTAATGTTTCTGAACTTCGCTCCCTTAGGTAATCGCTGTCATCTTGAAAATCTAATACTCTTGCAATGTCAACGTCCCATAAATCAACTTTACTTTTATCATTTACTATCCATTCTGACATAACTTTACCAACACCTCCGGCTGATTGAATGCCTATTGAATTGAATCCAGCAGATACAAATATGTTTTCTTTATACGGCACTTTACCTAAATAATAACGATCATCTGGAGTAAAGCTTTCAGGCCCATTAAAGTAACTTTGAATTCCAAGTTCATTTAATATTGGCAATCTACTCATTGCATTCATAAGGATTGGCCCAAAGTGCTCTAGATCATTAGGCAGACTATCAAACTCAAAATTTTCTGGTATTCCATTCATTCCCCATGGTTTTGCTTTTTTTTCAAATGCCCCTATCAAAAGTTTTCCAGCATCTTCTTTTACATACATTTGTGAGTCTGGAATTCTTAGGACCGGCAGGTCTCTTGGAATTTCTGAAGAAAACTCTGTAAGTGCATAAAAATGTTCACATGCGTGAAGAGGAATACTAACTCCACACATTTTTCCAATTTCTCTACTCCACATTCCTGCGGCAATTACAATTTTATCACAGTTAATACTTCCCATCTCAGTAATAACGCGAGTAACTTTGTCTTCTTCTTGGTCAAACGATAAAACTTTATTATTTTCAATTATCTTACATCCCATTCTTCTAGCTTCTTTCGCAAGACACATTGTTATGTCAACTGGGTTTATCTGACCGTCATTGGGATGGAAAAATCCACCTTTGACATCGTCATCAATATTTTGGAAATTTAATAATGAGTATTTCTCTTTCATCTTTTCAAATGACATTTCTTCAATCTCTAAGCCAAAATTCCTGCCCATCGATACTCCTCTACTCAATTCCTCGTACCGCGAAACGTTTTCAGCGATTGAGAGTGAGCCATTTTGCTTAAAACCAGTTGATAAGTCATCCATGCTATTCAACTTTTGATACAGCTCAGTTGAATATTTTGCCATCTTTGTAAGATTTTTTGTGGCTCTTAGCTGGCCTACTAATCCAGCGGCATGCCAAGTAGTCCCACAAGTTAATGATTTTCTCTCAATAAGTGTGACGTCAATATCTTTTTCTGCCAGGTGATATGCTATGCTGCATCCAATTACTCCGCCACCAACAATAATAACTTGTGTGTGAGATGGAAGTCCAGTCATATTAGTTGCTAATATTTAACAACTACATCTTTTATTTTTTGAATCATTTCGTCTATGTGTTTTTCTTCAGCAATTAGAGCTGGAGCAATTATTCCACAATCACCAGTAAATTTAATATGAACTCCATTTTCAAAAGTTTTCTTCTGCGCATCATATCCTCGTACACCTGGATTCTTATCAACTGCAAGATCAATCGCCGCCATCATTCCGTCTCCGCGAACATCCGTTACTGCAGGAACATCCTTGAATGCATCAAATACAGCATCCAAAAAGTAAGGTGACATATTTTCAGCTCGTGCAAAAATATCTTCTTTTTCATAAATATCTAATGTTGCTAATGATGCTGCAACACATGCGGGGTGACCTGAGTAAGTATAGCCATGAAAAAATTCAACTCCGTGCTCTGGGCCGTTATCAACAATCGCATTATAAATTTTGTCAGATACTCCAACTGCACCCATTGGTTGGGAACCATTCGTAATGGCTTTAGCCATAGTTATCATATCTGGTTGAACATTGTATTTTACTGAACCAAAAGACTTTCCAGTTCTTCCAAATCCTGTAATCACTTCATCAAAAACTAATACAATATTATATTTATCACACGTTGCTCTTAACTTTTCTAGGTATCCCTTAGGTGGAATTAATGTGCCTGTAGATCCTGCAATTGGCTCTACAAAGCATGCAGCAATTGACTCTGGACCATACATATCAACAAATCTTTGAAGGTCATCAGCTAAATGTGCGCCATGTTCTGGTTGACCTTTTGTGAACTTATTCTCTTCTAACCAAGTATGTCTTAAATGAATAACGCCTGGCATTGCGGCAGTAAATATTTCTCTATTTTTAATCATGCCGCTCAGAGAGGTTCCGCCAATATTTACACCGTGGTAAGCTCTTTCACGTGATACAAACTTCATTCGATGAGCCTGTCCGATTGCATGCTGATATGCTTGAACAATTTTTATAGCTGAATCTATTGCTGTTGATCCACATATCGTGAAAAAAACATTGTTTAGGTCACCAGGTAATAATTTTGCAACTTTTTCAGCACAAGCAAAAGCAGGTAAGTGAGAAACCTGGAAGCTTGGTGAATAATCTAATTTTAATAATTGCTGGTGTACAGCATCTGCAATTTCTTTCCTTCCATGACCCAAAGGTACACAAAATAATCCTGAAGAAGCATCAATTACTGTGTCTCCTTTATGGTTCCAATAGTATACACCTTCCCCTCTATCCAAAAGTCTTGGATCTTTTTTGAAATCCTTATTTGCAGTAAAGGGTAAAAAGTAATTTTCGAGAGAATTAGTCGTAGGTGTAGTGTTAGCCATATGGATCCTTTCAAATCTATAAAGATATAATACTTATACTAATCTTATTTAAGCTGCTTGACTAGAATTACCACTTTTATGAAAT
>CACLBX010000026.1 GCA_902605215.1 uncultured Pelagibacteraceae bacterium | reverse complement strand
CCGAAGCATGAATAGAGAAAATGAGGTAAGAGAAGCAGTAAGAAAAGAAGTATCAGATAACAACCTTGAAATCTGTGAGCTTGATTTGCTGAATGATGAAGGATGGGATAATGCCGCTTCTGAATGTGAATATATGCTTCATCTGGCATCACCTTTTATTGTTGGCGAGCCCAAAAGTGAGGATGAGCTTATACGACCAGCTAAAGAAGGAACTATGAGAGCACTTAAAGCTGCCAAAAAAGCTGGCATAAAAAAAATTATTCTTACTTCTTCAATTGTCGCCATAGCCTATGGTCATGATAAAAAAATTTGTAGCGGCGATGACTGGACGAACACACAAGAAGATGTCGGCGCCTACACTAAAAGTAAAACACTTGCAGAAAAAGATGCATGGAATTTTATTAATGCAGATGAGAATAAGGAATTGAGAATGACAACTATTCATCCTGGATTTGTAATGGGCCCCTTATTGAGTGATGATACTCAGGGAGCATCTGCAGATTTTATGGCAAAAATGATACTGGGTAAATTTCCAGCTCTACCAGATGTTTTTATGCATATATCTGATGTTAGAGACACTGCAAAATTACATGTTCAGGCACTCAAATCTGATGGGAGTGACGGCAAAAGAATACTGACAACTTCATCGAAAGACTATCACATAACAAAAATTGCAAAAATTGCAAAAGACAATGGATTTTCAAAAATATCTACTAAAATTATTCCAACTTTAATATTTAGAGTCCTTGCTTTATTTAATAGAGAAATGAAGGGGATATTAAAAAATATTAAAAGAGGTAGCTATAGCACCGACACTTCGCCAACAGTTTCTATATTTAATTGGAAGCCTACTCCCATTGAGAAAACAGTAAGTGATATGGCATTATCTATGAGTGAAATTCTTAAACGAAAGAGGTCAAGCTAATGGAGAAAGTACTCGTTACAGGAACTACAGGTTATATTGGACTTCATTGCGTCGCTCAGCTACTTGAGGCTGGCTATCATGTAAGAGGTTCCATGAGATCTAAAGAACGAGAGCCAGAAGTTAGAAATGCCCTAGCTAAAGTTGTTAATGCAGAAAATAGATTTGAAACATGTGAGCTGGACTTGATGAGTGATGCTGGTTGGGATGATGCTGCAGCGGGATGCGATTATGTCTTGCATATAGCCTCACCGCTCACTGAAAAAGCCCCTGACCATGAAGATGACATTATAATTCCTGCAAAAGAAGGGCTACTTCGTGCTGTAAAGAGTGCAGTAAAAAATAAAGTTAAACGATTTGTCATGACTTCATCCTTCTCAGCTGTAGGCTACGGACATGTCAAAGACGTGTTTGATGAGAGTCATTGGACAGATCCGAATCAAAAAATTGGCGCATACAATAAAAGTAAAGCTATAGCTGAAAGAGCGATGTGGGATTATCTGTCAGAACTTAGTGAAGAGGATAAAATTGAAGCTGCTGCAATTAATCCAACACTTGTTGTAGGACCTTCGTTGTCAGATGATGTGGGATCTTCGAATATGTTTATTCAAAGAATGCTTGATGGTTCATATTCAGTTGTACCGCAAGTTCATCTTGGATATGTGACTGTCAAAGATACAGCAAGGGCACATATTGCTGCCATGACGCATCCTGATGCCAATGGCAAAAGGTTTATCTTAGCAGAGCGAAACATGTGGTTAACTGAAATGAATGAGATATTGATAAAAAATGGTTTTACAAAAGCTCCGACTAGAAAAGTTCCGAATTTTATTATCAAGCTGATGGGAATATTTAATAAGGAAGCGGCTGTCATTGCAGGGTTTGTTGGTAAAACAAAATATACAAATTCAGAAAATGCAAAAAATATACTAAACTTTAATTTTGAAAGTGTTGAAGGCGCTGTTGTAGACACTGCAAAACAAATGGAAAATTTAGGATTGATAGTAAAATAATGGAATTTAGAAAATTAGGACGATCAGATATAGATGTAAGCTCGATTTGTCTGGGCACAATGACTTGGGGGGAACAAAACACCGAAGCTGATGCCCATGACCAGTTAGATTATTCCCTCGCTCGTGAAGTCAACTTTATTGATACTGCAGAAATTTATGCCGTACCCACAAAAGCAAAGACACAGGGACTTACAGAGGAATATATTGGTTCGTGGTTCAAGGCACGAGGGAATAGAGATAAAGTTATTCTTGCGACAAAGGTAGCAGGACGCTCAGGAATGTCGTGGCTAAGAGAGAATGAAGAGATTCCAAGACTAACTAAAGAACAAATTTTTTATGCCGTTGAAGGAAGTCTTAAAAGACTGCAAACAGATTATATTGATCTTTATCAAGTACACTGGCCTGATAGACCTTTTGGTGCATTTTCAGGGCGTCTAGAGTACAAGCATATGGATACCTCTGATTCTATTCCACTTGATGAAACCCTTGAAGCTCTCGGTGAACTGGTGAAGCAAGGAAAGGTAAGGGAAATTGGTCTATCCAATGAAACTCCGTGGGGTACGATGAAATATCTTCAGCATGCTGAGGCCAAAGGTCTTCCTCGCGTAGCGTCCATTCAAAATGCTTATAATTTGGTGAACAGAGGTTTCGAAATTGGTCTTTCTGAAGTTGCTGCTCATGAACAAGTTGGGTTGCTTGCATATTCACCATTGGCTCAAGGAACATTATCTGGAAAATATTTGAATGGTCAGATGCCACAAGGGTCAAGAATGGCTTTGTTTGGCGACGGTCCTCTAATGTATAGATACAAAAATGAAAAAACTACTAAGGCAGTTGAAATGTATGTTGAAATTGCAAAAAAACATGAGTTAGATCCCTCTCAATTAGCCATCAGATTTTGTGATATACAACCTTTTGTGACATCAACTATAATTGGGGCAACGACAATGGAGCAATTGAAAGCCTGTATAGACAGTATCCATCTTGATTTAAATAAAGAAATTATGAATGAAATCAGAAGTGTTCATAAGGAGATTCCAAACCCATCACCATGATTAAAAAACTTACAAAAACAGAAGTTACACAAAAACTGAAACGCTTATCAGGCTGGAAAATGGTCAAAGGCCGTAATGCGATTACTAAAACATTTAAATTTAAAGATTTTATGCAAGCCTTTGGTTGGATGACAGCTATGGCAATATACGCAGAGAAGAAAGATCATCATCCAGAGTGGTTTAATGTCTATAGTACTGTCGAGGTTACTTTATCAACTCATGATGCTGGTGGAGTGACAAATCTGGACTTAGATATGGCAAGAGAAATGAACCAAAAAAATAAGTAGTTACTATATCTGCGATTAATAAAAAATTCAAAATAGACTATTTCTCAACAGTTCACATCTATTTTTTTAAAGAGCTAAGGTTTTGGTTTAAGGGGTTTTTTGATGAGGTGTGGTCCTATAGTGGTCCTAGAATTCCCCTAAAATCTCTGAACTTTTTTTATCATATTGATCTTGCGTAATTAACCCCTCATCAAGTAAAGATTTTAATTCCAAAAGTTTACTTTTAACGCCCGCAATGTTTTCTGTAATTATTTTTCTACCAGTCAAAACACGACACTCGTTTACGTTTAAGTCTCTTGACCATGCCTCTCTAACAAAATCGTTATCGCTTAATGACATCCATCCTGAGCCATCAAGTGTCGTTGCCCTAATGCATATATCTTTATTAGATAAAGACTCATACTTATTTTGAGTTGTATTTGTGCTTGTATTTACACTTGATTTTTTGAGTTCAGCTAAAAAGGATAGATCCCCATTTTTATTTTTTTTAACTTGATCAAATATTCGAGATGCAAGAGACTGAATCTTTGTCTTACTAACATCTTTTAATAAGTCTTTTCTTATCCAATAAGCATGAAAATACTGGCTGAACCTTTCTGCTGTATGATTGCGAAATTCTACATATTCACCGTCATGGAACGCACACCATTCGTAATTATTTTTCCCAGACATGTTAACATTTTTTGCAATTGCATTATCTCTGCACATTGATGGCGTTGATCTACCCGCCCAAACATCCGCTGTTGGCGATCCTTTTGGTCCAAAATAAGTTACATAGCCTATATCGGAATTTGAAAAATAATATGTGACATATTCTTGTTCCATTTCAATTTCTGATAGATACCAAGATCCTGGTGGCAACGGTATAAAATTTCTATAATTATCTTTTATTGTTCCAGAATAAGAATTGTTTTCTGCTAGTTTTATTGCATGTGCTGACAAAGTAAGCAAAAAAAATATTGCAATTGAAGTTAAGATCTCAGTTAAAATTTTTCTCATTGAAAATCTTACAATTAACCTAATTAATTTCAAATGATAATTGGTCCTATATTGGTCCTAAAAGAAGAAATTACTATTAGATATTAATTGTAAGTGATTGAAATGACTCTATCTGTGATGTGAACCCTCACTGGTACCTAAAACCAGCGTGTCTACGGTAAACACCTAAGATTTATAAAATGAGGTTGTTAGTGCTATTTTTCCAGTAGCTTTGCGTGCAAGAATTGTTTCAAGAGCTTCTTGTCCTCTTTCAAGTGGGAGAACCTGTGTAACCGGTGCTTTTAATTTACCTTCTTCATACCAGCTCGTCAGTTGGTTCATGTTATCCAAATGATTTTGTGGCTCTAAAGCTGTAAATTGTCCCCAAAAGACCCCAACAGCTGAGCATCCCTTGATCAAATAAAGATTCATAGGGATCTTAGGTATATGGCCTGCAGCCCAACCGATGACTAAGAAACGTCCATTCCATGCAATACTCCTTAACGCAGGCTCAGTAAAATCAGCGCCTACAGGATCATAAATAACGTCTGGTCCTTTGCCACCTGTTGCTTTAGCGATTTCACTTCTAAATTGTTTAACTTGATCACGGTCTGTTAAATCATAACCACCATAATTAATTACTTCATCTGCACCATACTGTTTGCACACTTCTAATTTTTCATCAGATGACGCGGCTGCTACAACTTTAGCGCCAAGAGCTTTACCAATTTCAACGGCAGATATACCAACACCTCCAGCCGCTCCAAGAACCAATAACGTTTCACCTGCTTTGAGTTGGCCACGATTTTTTAAGGCATACTGCGATGTACCATAGGTCAATGTAAAACAAGAAGCCGTAGTAAAATCCATACTGCTTGGCTTTTTATAAATTTGACCAGCGCTGACAATCACTTGTTCTCTGAAACCACCGAATCCTGTCATGGCAACAACCTCGTCACCAACTTTCCAATCTGTAATACTTTCACCAACTGCGCTAATGGTTCCTGATATTTCACCTCCTGGTGAAAAAGGAAGCTGTGGCTTTACTTG
>CACLBX010000025.1 GCA_902605215.1 uncultured Pelagibacteraceae bacterium | reverse complement strand
GCTGATCAGAAAGTAAAAATTCTCAGTAATGCTGGCGGTGTTAATCCTCAAGCGTGCGCTGAAGCTATTCGTGCACTAATAAAAGAACTTAATTTAGACTTAAAAGTTGCAGTTGTATTGGGTGATGACTTACTTGAGGATAAAGACAAATTTTTAGATAGTGGTGTTCAAGAAATGTACTCTGATGAAAAATTTCCAGAGGTAGATAAGATTGCAAGTATCAACGCATATCTAGGAGCATTCCCAATTGTGCAAGCACTTAATGATGGTGCGGATATAGTGATCACAGGAAGAAGTGTAGATAGCGCGGTAACCTTGGCTGCATGCATCCACACATATGGATGGAAAGAAGATGATTATGATAAACTGGCTTCTGGGAGTTTAGCGGGACATATAATTGAGTGTGGTACACAAAGTACTGGTGGTAATTTTACAGATTGGGAACTTTCTTCAAAAGATCTACACATGATTGGTTACCCCATTGTTGATGTATCTGAAAATGGAGAATTCATTTGTACAAAATCAAATAATACATCGGGATTAGTAAGTTTTGGAACTGTTGCAGAGCAAATGTTATATGAAATTGGAGATCCTCAAGCATATATACTTCCAGATGTAGTCTGTGATTTCTCAAACGTTATTATATCTGAAATTGAAAAAGATACGGTTAAGGTTTCGGGTGCAAAAGGATATCCTGCACCTCAACAATATAAAGTGTGTGCAACATATGCTGATGGGTTTAGAGCAGGCCATGTCTGTTCATTTGTGGGCATTGATGCAGCAAAGAAGGCAAGAACTTATGGAGAAGCAATATTTGAAAGAGCAAAAATGATTATGCGAATGATGAATATTCCTGACTTTGATGAAACCAGCATTGAAATTATTGGTGATAACAGTCAATATAGCAATAAAGGTCAAAATGTAGATAATAGAGAAGTTGTTTTAAAGTTCGCAGCCAAACATCAAGACATCAGAGCAGTAGGTTTAGTACTGAAAGAGTCAGTAGGATTAGGATTAGCAACGCCACCAGGCTTATCAGGCTTTGTTGGCGGTAGGCCAAAACCATCACCAATTATAAGATTGTTTTCTTTTATGGTTAGCAAAGAAGATGTAAAAGTTTCTATAGATTTAGAAAATTCAAATAAAGAATTTCAAGTTCATCAACCTAAAGAATTTAATATGTCTGAAATAGAAAAACCTGAAACTCCAACATTTGAAGCAAAAGATGAAAAATTTATTGATGTTCCTCTAATTAAAATTGCATATGGACGAAGCGGAGATAAAGGAAACAAGGCGAATATAGGTATTATTTCAAGAGATCCTAAATTTTACCCTGCAATATGCAGTTATTTAACTGAAGATGTAGTTATGAAATGTTTTAAGAACTTTTTAGAAGGATCGGTTGAAAAGTATTTATTACCTGGATCCAATTCCATTAATTTTATGCTCAATGATGTTCTTGGTGGCGGTGGGCCTGCTAGTTTAAGAAATGACCCTCAAGGGAAAGCTTATGCGCAAATACTGCTAGATCAATTAATTCCTATACCTAAAAGATTGATGGATTGATAATGTCAGAACCATTACTGAATGTTGAAAATATTGAAACTTTTTATGGGCCCATTATGGCAATTAGGGGTGTCAGTTTCCAAGTGCAAGAGGGATCAATTGTAACAATATTAGGTTCAAACGGCGCAGGTAAGACAACAATTTTAAAGACAATTTCAGGCGCCATAGATCCTCGAAAAGGAAAAGTATTTTTGAGTGGAAGTGAAATTCAAAAGAAGGACCCTGATAAAATACTTCGATTGGGCATGAGTCATGCACCTGAAGGAAGAGAAGTGTTTCCTTACTGTTCAGTCTTAGAAAATCTTGAGATGGGTGCTTACACTAGAAGCGATAGAAAAGGCATACAGAAAGACATTGAACAGGTTTATGATTACTTTCCCATTCTAAAGGAAAGAAAAAACCAGCCCGCTGGATTACTTTCTGGCGGTGAACAGCAAATGCTTTGCATTAGTCGAGCTCTAATGAGTAAGCCAGAAATAATGCTCTTAGATGAACCTTCATTAGGCTTGTCGCCAAAACTTGTTAAAGAAATTTTTGAAATTATAATCAGGATTAATAAAGAATTAAAAACAACAATATTACTGGTTGAACAAAATGCGAATATTGCATTAAGTAACTCTGATTTTGGATATGTTTTAGAGTTAGGAAGAATAGTTATGGAAGGCAATAGTAAAGAATTGCTTGAGAAAGAAGACATTAAAGAATTTTATCTTGGACAACAAGATGAAGGAATTAGAGGGGAAAGACGTTGGAAAAAGAAAAAAATGTGGAGATAAATACAATACCAAAATTATTTTGGAATTCAGTTAAATCTCGAGCAGATAGAGTGGCCATGCGAGAAAAAGATCTAGGTATTTGGCAAGAAATTTCATGGACCGTATATGGAGAACAAGCAAAACTAACTGGCTTAGCTCTCCACACACTTGGACTCGAAAAAGGTAACGTCGTATCAATTGCTAGTGAAGGAATGCCAGAGTGGCTCTATACAGATATGGGAACCATTGGTGCAGGAGGTATTTCAAGTGGAATTTATACAACAGACTCAGCTGAGCAGGTAAAGTACCTAGTAAACGATAGTTCAACAAAGTTTTATTTTGCTGAAAATGAAGAACAACTTGATAAAATTTTAGAAGTACGAAGTGAATGTCCCACACTGAAGCAGATTATTGTTTTCGATATGGAGGGATTAAATGAATTTCATGACGATCAAGTCATTAGTTATGAAGAGTTTTTAAAAATTGGTGAAAAGGCAAATCAAGAAAAGCCTGATCTATGGGAAAGTTTAATTAACAACGTTAATTCTAGCGATATTGCCATCTTGGTTTATACATCTGGCACAACAGGCCCTTCCAAAGGTGCCATGATCAATCATGAAAATATACTTTATTCAATCAATACTGGTTACGACATTTTTGAAACGATGGAACATGAAGAACAATTATCATTTCTTCCATTGTGCCACATACTGGAACGTTCAGTATCAGTTATGATACCTTTAAAAACTGGTGCTGTTGTTAATTTTGCCGAGAGTATAGATACAGTACCTGAAAATATTCGTGAAGTCTCTCCAACTGTATTTATTGCTGTACCAAGAATATGGGAAAAATTTTATTCATCTATTACAATCTTAATGAAAGATGCAACCTTTATAGGGAAGTATTCATATCAATTCTCAATAAACGTTGGCGCCAAATATAAGGAGTACTTTATCGATGGTAAGGTTCCTCCATTATCTCTAAAGATACTATATTGGCTCTGTAATCAATTAGTTTTAAAAAATATAAAAAAACTACTAGGCCTCAATAATTGTCGTTACGGATTAAGCGGAGCTGCTCCCATATCACCGGAGTTAATTAATTGGTACTTATCAATTGGCATAGATATGAGAGAGGGCTGGGGCATGACGGAAACCTCTGGTGTAGGGACAGCCTTTTATTCACGAGAAATAAAACTTGGGCATGTAGGTAGGGCAGTCAATGATTCAGAAATTAGAATTGCAGATGATGGTGAAATCCTTTTTAAAGGACCCGGAGTTTTCTGTGGTTACTTGAATAAACCTGAACAAACAAAAGAAACACTCATAGACGGATGGCTACATACTGGTGATGTTGGTGAGATGGACAATTATGGCAATGTAAAAATTACTGATAGAAAAAAAGACATTATAATTACCGCTGGTGGGAAAAATATCTCTCCATCAGAAATAGAGAATGAGTTAAAATTTAGCCCTTTCGTATCAGATGCAGTTGTCATAGGAGACAAAAGAAAGTTTCTATCCTGTTTAATTATGATAGATGAAGAAAACGTAATGAAACATGCACAAGATAATGACATTCCGTTCTCAAACTTTGAAAGTCTATGTAAATCCAAGGATATTGTTGAACTCATTGACAATGAAGTATCTTCAGTGAACAAAAAATTTGCAAATGTAGAGCAGATTAAGAAATTTTCCCTTATTGATACACAGCTTACGGCTGAGGATGATGAGCTTACACCAACAATGAAATTAAAACGTAAATTCATCAATGAAAAGTACAGCTCTGTAATTGATCAAATGTATCAATCTGCTTGATTTTCAGCCCTGATCTCATTAATATTTCACCATATTTAAAGGGGCAGTTTATGAAAAAAATATTAACTTTTGTTTCAATCTTATTTGTTTATTCGACATCAAGCTTTGCTGATCAAGGTGTCAGCGATGATGAGATAATGCTTGGTATGCATACGGATATTAGTGGACCTGTCTCATCATTTGGAAAGTATTCGGTAGAAGGCGCTAAGATGAGAATTGATGAAATCAATGAAGCTGGTGGAATTAATGGAAGAACTTTGAAACTTGTGGCTGAAGACCATCAATACCAAGTCCCAAGAGCAGTTCAAGCGGCAAACAAGTTAATCAATAAAGATAAAATATTTTTAATGTTAGCAAGCTTAGGCACGCCCATGAACAATGCAGTATTTCAACTGCAAGAACAAAAAAATATACCCAATTTATTTCCGTTGTCATCTGCGCGATCAATGGCAGAACCATTTCACAAATTAAAATTTGGAGCTCTATCTACTTATTACGATCAAATAAGATCTGGAGTTAAGTGGGCTGTAGAAGTTAAGAATATGAATAAAGTTTGCGTTCTTTATCAAGACAATGATTTTGGACAAGAGACATATGATGGAGTAGTGGATCAGTTGGAAGAAATGAATATGTCATTACATGAAAAAACTACAAACAAACCAACCGATACTGATTTGACTGCACAGATCACAAAATTAAAAAATGCTGACTGTGAGGCTGTTGCAGTGGGCACTATCGTAAAGGATACAATATTAGCTTATACAAAAGCTCGGCAAATGGGCTGGGATGCTCTATTTTTTGGTCAGGTAGCAAGTTTTCACCCAGTAATAGCAAGTCAGCCTGACGGAGTTACTGATGGTTTTTATACATTTGCTCAATTTGATACACCAAGCAGGGAAAATTGTGATGAGTGGGTTTGTAATTGGATAGATAAATATGAGAGTATTTACGGAAACAGTCCTAATATTGGATCAGCTTACGGGTATATGTATGCAGATATCACTGCAAAGGCGATTGATATAGCTGGCAGTGATTTGAATGTAGATTCTTTTACCGGTGGATTAGAGTCAATTGACAATTATGAGATGCCTTTTGGTGACTCGGTATTATCTTGGGGGTCAGACAAACATTTGGGTTCAAGTGATGCATATTTATTCGTTGTAGAAGGCGGTAGGTTTGTTCGTGCTGACAGTATGAAATATGAATACTAAAATTTTAAAGACTCTATCATCGGTCTTTTTATTTATCTTTTTATCTAATGAATTATTAGCTGATCAGGGCATTAATTCTGAACAGATACTCATCGGTATGCACACCGACATTAGTGGCCCAGCATCAATGATTGGCAAACAAAGTGTTGATGGTGCGAATATGCGTTTCAAAGAATTTAATGAAAACGGTGGAGCTTATGGAAGAACAGTTAAGTTTATTGTTGAAGACCACCAATATACTGTCCCTAGAGCAGTACAGGCTGCTAATAAGTTACTCAGAAAAGACAAAGTAGCATTTATGATGGGCTCATTGGGCACGCCCATGAATAATGCTGTGATGACTGATCAATTAGCGATGAATGTTCCTAATTTATTTCCACTTACTGCTGCACGATCAATGTTCGATCCTTTTGATCGGTTAAAATTTACATCCGGTTCAACTTATTATGATCAAATTAGAACAGGTATTAAGTACTTGGTTGAAAATAATAATCGTAAGGCTGTATGCATACTTTATGAAGATACAGATTTTGGACAAGAGATCGTTGATGCTGCGTATGATCAAGTAGAAGCAATGGGAATGACAATTGTTGAAAGTGCCTCTGCTAAGCCGACCGATACTGATTTTACTGCTCAAATAAAAAAATTATCAAATGCAGGATGTGATTTGGTTGCTATGGGCACAATAGTGCGAACGACCATATTACCTTTCATGAAGTCTAAGGAAATTAATTGGACGGATGTAGATTTTGTAGCTACGTCAGCAAGTTACTACACGGTCGTTGCAGAACAGCCAAATGGTGTAATGAACGGCTTATACTGTTTAAATTCCCTTGTCTTTCCATATTATGATACGGC
>CACLBX010000024.1 GCA_902605215.1 uncultured Pelagibacteraceae bacterium | reverse complement strand
TTGTAGCTTCGCCCTTAACAAACTTCTCTTGCGTTGCAGTTAAATGAGACGCAGATGTACCTGCACCAGTTGGTAGTAAAGTGGCGATACTTGAGTACTCCCCACCAATTTCAGGTGTACCATAAAACATTGCTTTTTGAATTTCTCCTACTGCATCACATTGTCTAATTCCTGGATTTATTATGTCAATTGCAGTTTGCATAGCCTGATCGGTAATCAATGCTGCATTTTTCATTAGTTCAATTTCATTATCTGATTTTATATATCTCACCCAGTTCACAAGCCTTTCAGAATCTTTAAGTGATGCATCAGGCAATCCGTCAATGAGTTTCTGATAACAAAAAGCTGTGAAGTAATGACTATCCATTTCAAGACCTATTGATTGATTATCCCATTTTTTATTTTTAATGATCTCGATTAAATAATCATAAGGATGGTCAGGCCATGTATGGATATATTTTTCTGCATATACAATAATATTTTCTTGAGACCAACAGCTCTGTAAAAATGCACCTCCAGCGTCCTGATCTCTTACAAATAAAAATGGCTCATCTAAATCAACATGAACTAAAACACATTGCGCATAATAAAATGACCATGCGTCATATCCTGTCAGATAATTCATATTTGCAGTATCTTGCGATATTAACAGATCTATCCCTTTTTCTTGCATCGACTTCTTAACTTTTTTAAGTCTGTCAATATATTCACTTTTAGGAAAATTCATAAATCTAGGATAGTCGTTCACAAACAAGTTTGGTCCAGAAAGAGGACCCAATCACAAGAAGTTTGTCATTAAAGTCGTATGTGGAAGAATGCAATGACTGGCCGTGTGTGCCCTCTGTTCCATTGCCAATAAGTATGTAACAACCTGGTTTAACCATCAACATTTGAGCAAAATCCTCAGAAAATAATTTTGGATCACAATTTCCGTCAACATTAGTAGTTCCAACAAGATCTTCAGCAACCTTTGACGCTAAAGCTGCTTGTTCAGTTGTATTAATTGTCATGTTTGTTCGAGTATCGTATGTAAATTCAAATTTTATGCCGTGAGCGTTGGCAATACCTTCAACAATATTTCGCATACTATCTTCAATAATTTTATTAGCCTCAGGCGAAAGTGCTCGAGCATCTCCAGAGATTATGGAGTGACCAGGTAAAATATTTTCATTTCCATCAGACTCAAATTTAGTTACGGAAACAACACCATTCATTGCTGGGTTTAATTTTCTTGAAACTATTGATTGCAATGAAGTTATTATTTGTGTTCCTACTGTTATCGTATCAACTCCCATATGCGGTAATGCAGAATGGCCACCTTGACCCCAAAGCTTGATATTAAAAAGACTTTCACTTGCTGTTATTGTGCCTGAACGAGTAGCGAAAGAGCCAACTTTCATTCCGGGTAAATTATGAAATGCGTAAACCTCATCTATAGAGAATTTTTCAAACAGGCCATCATCAATCATAGCTTGTGCACCTTGCGTTTTCTCTTCATCAGGCTGGAAAATAAAATAAACTGTGCCATTAAAATTTTTTGTTTCAGAAAGATATTTGGCAGCGCCCAGAGCCATCACTGTGTGGCCATCATGACCACATGCATGCATTTTTCCTTCATGAGTGGATTTATATGCGCAGTCACTTTCTTCATTTACTGGTAAGGCATCCATATCAGCACGTATACCTATACTCTTATTACTATTGCCGTTTTTAAGAACTGCAACAATACCTTTTTTCCCAATGCCCTCAAAAACTTCTAATCCTAAACTTTTCAAAATTTCAGCAACTTTTGCTGACGTAATATCTAAGTCAAAATTTAGTTCTGGGTGGGCATGAAAGTCATGCCTCCAAGCAATCATTTCTTTTTCAAAATTTTCTGTAACTACATTCATATTGTATAATTTATAATTTCTTTCTAAGCCAATTATGAAACCTTTTTATTTCATACTCTTCAGGCATCAATGTTCCATTTTTACGTATTGGATTATGTATGCCTTTTTGATTGAGTTCACAAGCTTCGGCGTCCTGCTTCATTACGAGTACTGCAAAATCAACTACATTTTTCATTGAATATTTCTTATCTTTAAGCGTTTCTTTTCGAAAAACCCACTCAGCTGTTACTTCTGTGAGCTCATTCGACAAAGGAAGGATTCGAACCATTCTGATATGATCAGTAAAGATTGCTAAAAACATAGAAGGCCAGCTTGTCATATAAATATATCCAGGGAAGTCCGTCTGCTTTTCTAAATATTCCACACGATGCCCTTGTGCACTACCATTCATCGACCAAGTTTCTGTGCCTCTTTTCATTCCACCTTTATACTTTGGATCATCATGATTAATAAATCTTTTCCAATTAGGGTCATCTTTAATATCTACAAGTCTTCGGCCATAAATGGGAACAAGATCTGATAGTTCTGGATGAAGATTTGGACAATGAAGACATTCACTATAATTTTCCCAAAAAATTTTCCAATTACATTTTATTTTTTTCTTCCAGGTATGGCCTATTTGATAGTTGCTTACATCTAATTGTGAAAAAGCATCACTGTAATCCGGAAAGACTCTTTTAGAATTCCATTTAGCATTATTATCTAAGTTAATAAAAATTAGACCATTCCACACTTTTATCTTTACTTTAATTAAACAATTTTTATCTTTTTTAAAATTTCTTGGATCAATAATTGAAGAAGTTTTAACAAGATTTCCATTGCTCGCGTTATAAGACCATTGGTGATATGGACAGATTAATAAATTGGATTTCAACTTACCATTTTTTTCTTTTTTTAAAATAGATCCTCGATGACTACAGGAGTTGTAATAAGCATTTATACTTCCCGCTTTGTCGCGAACAAGAAGGATGTTGAACTTACTTATTTCAACAGTATGAAAAGATAATGGCTGTGATAAAGAATGTTCGTGGCAAATATATATCCACTCCTTAGCTAAAACTTTCTTTATTTCTTTATCAAATTGATTTTCATTAAAATACCAATTTAATGGCAAAGATTTTTCAGTTTTTTTTAAAATATACCCTTCACTCATGCTTGTAAAAATTTTATACCCTTATATTGTCTATGACTAGATATTATGAGAAAAATTCATTGGATTATCCTATTTAGTACCCTTGGTTTTTTAGTTTTAATTGGTTCTCTATATTTATACAACCTATACAACGTGCCTGTCCTATCAAAAGAAGAAATTATAAAACTCTCTGAAGAGGCAAAAAAACAAAGGGAAAAAATTACAAAGCAAACTGTATTTGAACCATTTGAGTTTAAAAAACCCAACAAGAATAAGAATGTATATTTTGGTGACCTCCATGTTCATTCAAGCTTGTCATTTGATTCCTATATTTTTGGTAATCGCTATGGTCTTGACGATACATATAAATTTGCCAAAGGAGAGTCTATGCTGAATATGTTTGGCGAAAAAATGCAAATTTCGAGGCCTTTAGACTTTGCCGCAGTAACTGATCATGCAGAGACTTTTGGACTGGAGGAAAGTTGTGCTGATCCTGAGATTACAGAGGATTCAAAAGTTACATGTGCAAGATTGGAGTCCCCTAGTTATCGATTTTTTTTCAATCTTCGCGAGACATCTGTTGCAAGACCACCTGTTAGTATCATGTCAGAAGCTATTGGAGATAAAGAAAAGGAGGAACGATTTATAAAATCGACATGGGACAAAATTATAAAAGCGGCAGACAGCCATTATGAACCAGGAAAATTTACAACTTTTGTTGCTTATGAATATTCACCTACTTTGCCTGATGGCGGATATAACCATAGAAATGTTATATTTAAAAATAATACGGTTCCTGAAAAAGCTTTTTCACTTTTCGATGCTCACACAGCTATCGATTTATGGAAAATGTTATTAGAAAGTTGCAACTATCCTTGTGAGTTTATGACAATACCGCATAATGGTAATCGCTCATGGGGATATGCGTTTGCGAATCACACCATCGACAATGAACAATATACACTTGAAGATTGGAAACTGCGGAATGACAATGAGCCTTTAGTTGAAATATTTCAAGATAAAGGAAATTCTGAGTGCAGTACATTTTTTGGAAGCACAGACGAAGAGTGTGACATTGAACAATTCTATCCAAAGTGTGAAAATGATGATGATACATTATGTATTCAAGAAACATCAATGGCGCGCGATGGTCTGAAAAAAGGACTAACACTTGAGAATGAATTTGGATTTAATCCCCTTGATTTCGGCATGATAGGAAGTTCTGACTCCCATAATTCGAATCCAGGAGATACAGAAGAATGGGATTACAGAGGAAGAACCAGCTTCGTCGGACCATCTAAAAGAAGAGTTAAAGAAGGATTTTTAATGACTCAACTTGTAAATAACCCAGGTGGTCTTGCAGCAGTTTGGGCTGAAGAAAATAACAGAAATACTTTGTTTGAAGCAATGCAAAGAAAAGAAGTTTACGCTACTACCGGTACAAGAATTAAATTGAGATTTTTTCTCAATTTTGAAAGTACAGAGGGAATTTATAAGTCTATTGATCCTATAGCAGAGTCCTACGAACACGGTTATACTATGGGCAGTACTGTTATAAACAGCTCCATGCAAATACCTAAATTTTATATTACTGCTGAACGAGATTCATTAAGCGCACCATTAGACAAGATACAAATAGTAAAAGGCTGGACTGAAGACGGAAAAGAAAAAGAAGTTGTTTATGATGTAATTTGTAGTGATGAAAGAGAAATTAATAATAGAAAAAACAGGTGTAAACCAACAAAAGCAAAGGTGGATTTTGACAATTGTTCATTTGAAGAAAACTATGGAGCTGATCGATTAGAAGTCCTCTGGACTGATAATGAATATTCTTTAGAACAAAATGTATTTTACTATGTCAGAGCCATTGAAAACCCTACTTGTCGCTGGTCAACTTATGATAGTATTAGAATAGATGAAAAGCCCTCTAAAAATTATCCAAAGATTACGCGTGAGATGGCATGGTCGTCACCAATTTGGGTGAAAAATAATTAAGAATATGTTTCCACAAAATCTCATTGAAAAATATAAAGATTGGCAAAATGATATATTTTTAAAAAAGAAAAAACATTTTGAAAGGCTAGCCAAAGAAGGCCAGTCTCCAAAATATATTATCATTTCTTGCGTTGACTCAAGAGTAGATCCAAACTCAATATTTAAATCTGAACCAGGCGAGATGCTTGTTCATAGAAACATTGCAAATATTGTTCCACCCTATGATTATATAACGGAACATAGCGGAACAATTGCAGCTATTGAGTTTGGTGTTACGGTCTTGAATATTAAAAACATAATTGTCATGGGTCATTCAAGCTGTGGTGGTATTAAAAATGGCTACAGTATGTGTAAAGAAAATTCCTTCGATGCCAACTCATCAATTTCGAACTGGTTAAATCTTCTTAAGCCCTCCTTTAACAAGATTGCTAACTTGAACGAAAATGAGTCAATAAAAGATTTAGAGAAGGTAAGTATTAAAACATCTATAGAAAATCTAGAGAGCTATCCATTTATTCGTGAAAGATTAGATCGTAAAGAAATCAATATTTATGGCTCGTGGATAGATATTGGAGCAGGCAAAATTCATGCACTTGATTTTGAGTCAAGTATCTTTGAGCAAATTTAGTTTAAATAATTTATTTAAAAGAATAAAAGACTTCTTTATTTTTGATGATATAAGGTAGCGATGCAAAATATCGTTTCTATAAAAAAACTATCAAAAATATATGATAATAATTTTCAAGCACTCAATAACATCACTCTAGATATAAAGAAAAATGAAATAATTGCTTTATTGGGTCCTAATGGAGCTGGAAAAACAACCATGATTAGTATTATCTGTGGAATTGTTATTCCAACATCTGGCTCGGTAACCGTTGATAATTTTGACATTATAAAAGACTATAGGCGTACTAGGTCACGCATTGGCTTAGTTCCACAAGAATTGTCATTAGAACAATTTGAATATGTGTTTAATAATGTTTCTTACACACGTGGTTTATATGGAAAAGCTCCAAATCCATCTTTAATTGAAAAAATTTTAAAAGATTTAAGCTTGTGGGATAAAAGAAACTCTAGAATTAATGAATTATCTGGTGGAATGAAAAGAAGAGTATTAATAGCAAAAGCTCTTTCACATGAACCTTCTGTATTATTTCTTGATGAGCCCAGTGCTGGTGTAGATGTCGAATTAAGACAAGAAATGTGGCAAGTAATTAAGGATCTTAGAAACAGCGGTGTCACAATTATTCTTACAACCCATTACATTGAAGAAGCAGAGGCAATCGCTGACCGAGTTGCTGTAATTAACAAAGGGGAACTTCTGGTAGTTGATAACACATCCGACTTAGTACAGAGCATGGGTCAGAAAACACTCCTTATTGAATTACAAGAAGCTGTTCAAGCGCTTCCCCCTAAATTAGAAAGTTACAATCTAACAGTTTTAAACAATGGATTATCAATCAGCTACAATTATGACTCGTCAAGTAAGCAAACTGGAATTACATCACTATTACAAGATATGAAAGAAGCTGGATTGAAGTTAAAAGACTTAAAAACTGAACAAAGCTCTTTAGAAAATATTTTTGTCGAGCTGGTAAGAGAAAATTAATGAATTTTTATGCAATAAGAGCAATTTATTTCCATGAAATGGATAGGATGCGAAGAACAATAGGTCAAAGTATACTTTCACCTGTTATTTCAACTTCTTTATATTTTATTGTATTCGGATCTGTAATAGGAAGCATGATACCTGAACTTGATGGTGTAAGTTATGGATCATTTATAGTACCTGGCTTACTAATGCTTACTCTTTTGACTCAAAGTATTTCAAACTCAGCATTTGGAATATTTTTCCCAAAGTTTACAGGTTCTATTTATGAGGTGTTGGCTGCACCAGTATCATCTCTAGAAATCATTATTGGATTTGTTGGAGCCAGTGCAAGTAAGTCTTTAATTGTTGGTATAATAATTTTATTTACTGCTAGTTTTTTTGTTGAACTACAAATTCAATATCCCTTGTTAATGCTTTTTCTCCTAATATTAACTTGTCTTACATTTAGTTTGTTTGGTTTTTTAATCGGTTTACTCAGCAATAACTTTGAGCAACTGCAAGTTGTTCCTCTAATAATTATTACTCCATTAGTTTTTTTAGGGGGTAGTTTATATACGATCGAAATGTTGCCTGAGTTTTGGCAAAAAGTTTCATACTTTAACCCTGTGGTGTACCTTATAAATGGTATGCGATGGTCATTTTATGGCGCTTCAGATATTAATATTTTTATAAGTGTTGTCTCGCTTGTTGGCTTTTTGGTGGCTTGTATTGTTGGTGTAGCTATTGTGATATCAAAAGGGTACGGTATAAAAAACTAAGTAGTTAAGATTTTGATTTTCGGTCTCTTTTACGATCAATCGCTGAGAGATAACGTTTTCTTAATCTTAAATTTTTTGGAGTGACCTCTAATAGCTCATCTTCATTGATATAAGCCATCATTTCTTCAAGTGACATTTTTCTTGGGGGAGTTAATTTAACAGCCTCGTCTGTTCCAGAAGCCCTTACGTTAGTAAGCTGCTTACCTTTTAAAACATTTATTTCAAGGTCATTATCACGACTGTGCTCACCAACTACCATGCCACCATAAACTTTTGACTGGTGACCAATAAACATAGTTCCACGATCTTGAAGGTTGAAAATTGCATACGCTGCAGCACTTCCAGTATCGGTTGATATTAATGCACCATATTTACGTCCAATAATACTCCCTTTATAATCATCATACTTGTTGAAAAGTCTGTTTAGCACTCCTGTTCCTTTTGTATCTGTCAAAAATTTATTTTGATATCCAATTAAACCACGTGATGGCGCTAAAAAGGTAAGTCTAGTTTTACCTGCCCCGGATGATCGCATATCTTGCATTTCAGCTTTTCTCTGATTCATTCCATCAACTACTGTGCTTGTATATTCGTCATCGACGTCAATGATAACTTCTTCAATAGGCTCAGTTCTTGCACCATTTTCACTAACTTTGTAAAGAACGCGTGGTCGTGATACTGATAGTTCAAAACCTTCTCTTCTCATTTGTTCTATTAAAACACCAATTTGCAGCTCACCTCGGCCACCAATTTCAAAAGCATCTTTTTGATCATTCTCTTCAAAAGTAATTGCAACGTTAGTTTCAGCTTCAGCGAGTAATCTCTCACGAATTAAAGTTGAAGTTACTCTATTTCCGTCTGTGCCAGCAAATGGAGAGTCATTGACTGTAATAGTTACTGACATTGTAGGAGGATCAATAGGTGTGGATATAAGTGGCTCTGAAACTTCAGGATTACATATTGTATCCGCAACTGATGTTACAGCTAAACCAGCAATACAAATTATATCTCCGGCTGTTACCTGATCTACTGGCACTCTATCCGCTCCTCTAAAAGTAAATAATTTTGTTAATCTACCAGTTTCAATTTGAGAACCATTTAGATTAATAGACTTTACTTGGTCATTTACTTTTGCTGATCCATTAATTACTCGTCCGATAAGACATCGACCTAAATAGGGATCTGCATCGAGTAAAGTCGCTAACATTGCAAAAGGTTTTGATAAATCTACCGTTGGTTCTTCAACGTGCTTTAATATTAGATCTAATAATGGATGTAAATTTTCGCGGGGATCTTCTAGATTTTCAACACACCAGCCTTCCCTTCCTGCTGCATACAAAATTGGAAAATCTAATTGTTCTTCACTTGCATCTAAAGCAACAAATAAATCAAAAACTTCATTAACAACCTCTTCAGATCTAGCATCATGTCTATCAACTTTATTAATTACAACAATTGGCTTTAAATTCTGGGCAAGGGCTTTACCTAAAACAAACTTTGTTTGTGGCATTGGTCCTTCGGCAGCATCTGCTAATATTATAACACCATCAGCCATTCCAAGAACTCGTTCCACTTCACCTCCAAAATCAGCATGCCCAGGAGTGTCAATAATGTTAATACGGACATCCTTCCAAACAATAGAAGTTGGTTTAGCTAAAATAGTAATCCCTCTTTCCTTTTCGAGATCACCGGAGTCCATTAAACGTTCATCTATGTTCTGGTTTTCACGAAACATACCTGTTTGTTTCATTAAAGAGTCGATTAATGTTGTTTTGCCGTGATCGACATGAGCAATGATTGCAATGTTCCTTAATTTTGATGTCATTAATAAAATGATTATTATTGTTGATTGTCTTCTAATTGCTTTATCATATAAAAACAAGATTTATAGTTTATCAAAATGAAACACTTCCTCATATTATATTTCTGCATGATTACATTTATAGAAGCTGAGATTGCCTTACGTCTTTACAATGATCAATACTGCTATGATGGGGACACTTGCTATGTCACTGTTGATGGAAAAAAAACCAAAATCAGATTATTAGAATTAGATACTCCTGAAATATCAAAGCCTAAATGTGAGAGAGAGCATGAATTAGGATTGAAAGCACGTGACTACCTCAATGGTCTCATCGCTAAGGCATCAACGATTGAGTTCAAGACTGACTATGTTGAAGACTATTATGGCAGAATTCTATCATATTTAATCATCGATGGTGATGACGTATCGACTAAGATTGTAAAAAATAAATTAGGCGTAGTTTATGATCGTTACAATAAAAAGGACTGGTGTTCTTGAAATTTATAAACTTTTAGCCCATGGCACCTAAATTTATAACCTAATTAATCTTAGGACATTATTTTTTTATTATAGTAGAATTTTGATGGGGAAAAAATGGACATACACGAATACCAAGCAAAAAAAATTTTATCTGATTTTGGGATTGGAGTTCCAAGGGGAGGCATTGCTTACAGCCCAGAAAATGCAGAATACAAAGCAAAGGAAATTGGTGGTTCGCGTTGGGTTGTAAAGGCACAGGTTCACTCTGGCGCAAGAGGCAAAGCTGGCGGAATAATCGTTTGCAACGATGCTCTAGAAGTTGCACGTGCTGCGGATAAGCTACTGGGAAAAAAACTGGTCACCGATCAAACAGGTCCATCAGGAAAAATTATCAATAGAGTTTATATAGAAGAAGCCTCTGATATCGAAAGAGAACTTTATTTAGGTCTCGTTTTTGATAGAGGCTCTGAATGTATTATGGTTGTGGCTTCTACTGAAGGTGGTATGAGTGTTGAAGAAATATCAAATAAAAAACCTGAAACAATTATAAGATCAAAGATAGAAGCTGCAGTTGGCATTCAGGAATTTCAAGCAAGGGAGATCGCATTTAACCTTGGTATTGAAACAGGTCTTATCTCAAGAACCGCTGAGGTTATTGAGGGTTGTTATAGAGCTTTCAGTGAACTAGATGCAACTATGGTAGAAGTGAACCCTTTGGTAATCACGAGAGATAAACATGTCTTAGCTTTAGATTGTAAAATGAGTTTTGATAATAATGCATTATTTAGAAGAAATGATGTTTCTGAATTAAGAGATAAGTCTCAAGAAAACCCAAGTGAGGTATATGCAAGTGATAGAGGTCTAAATTACGTTGGACTAGAGGGAAACATTGGAAATATTATTAACGGCGCTGGATTGGCAATGGCGTCAATGGATATGATTAAGTCCGCTGGAGGAGAGCCAGCAAACTTCCTTGATATTGGAGGGGGAGCAACGCCAGAAAAAATTGTAAAAGCTTTCAAGCTTGTTTCATCTGATGAAAAAGTAAAAGTTATTTTAGTCAATATATTTGCTGGCATTAACAGATGTGATTGGGTTGCTGAGGGAATAGTTCAAGCACTTCAAACAATTAAAATAGACATGCCACTTGTGATTAGGTTGGCTGGCACAAATGTTGAAAAGGGAAATAAGATTTTGAAAGAAAGCAATATTAATTACATTGAAGCCCATTCTCTTAAAGAAGCTGCTTCTAAGGCTGTTGAGGCGTTAAAAAAGATTGAAGTAAAATAATGTCTATATTGATTAATGAAAATACTAAAATAATTGTCCAGGGCTTCACTGGTAAAATAGGAAGTTTTCATGCGCAAGAAATGATTGATTACGGATCTAACGTTGTTGGAGGTGTTACTCCTGGCAAAGGGGGATCAACACATCTTGGCCTTCCTGTTTTCAATACTGTTAAGGATGCAGTAAAAGAAACAGATGCTGAAGCAAGTATCTTATTTGTTCCGCCAAGTTACGCTGCGGACTCTGCTATGGAAGCAGCTGATGCAGGCATCAAAGTGTGTGTCGCGATAACAGATGGGATACCCTCTCATGACATGATTAAAGTAAAAAGGTATATGCGGAGATATGCTAAATCTGAAAAAATGACGATGATCGGACCCAACTGCGCTGGTATAATTAGCCCTGGCAAATCAATGCTGGGTATAATGCCAGGACATATCTATAAAAAAGGAAATGTTGGCATTGTTGGTCGATCAGGAACACTGGGATATGAAGCCGCATCGCAAATGAAAGAGTTAGATATTGGTGTTTCAACTAGCGTAGGTATCGGCGGAGATCCGATTAATGGAAGTTCATTCAGAGATGTACTAGCTCGGTTTGAAGAAGATCCTGATACAGATATTATATTAATGATTGGAGAAATTGGTGGACCTCAAGAAGTAGATGCAGGTAAATTTGCAAAAGAAAATATGAAAAAACCAGTAGTCGCATATATAGCAGGACTAACCGCACCAAAAGGGAGAGTGATGGGTCACGCTGGTGCTATTGTTTCAGCATACGGAGAAAGTGCAGTTGAAAAAGTTGAACTCTTAAAAGAGTCCGGTGTTACTATATCAAAAAACCCGTCAGTTATTGGGGATACTATAAAGTCTGTTTTAGAAGGACAGCTTTAATTAGATCGTATACTTAGTCATTAATGATTGAGAGCATCATCTTTCTTTGCACTAAATTAATTTATACAATACACTGAATTAAAATTATATGGCTACAATTGATCTATCATTAAAAGAAATTTACGATCTTGCCAGAGAAGTTCTTGAAAATAATGGCTGCGATGAAACAACTTCTAATGCTGTAGCCAATACTGTTTGCACTGCAGAAAGAGATGGGTCTGCATCTCATGGATTATTTAGAATGCCTGGTTATGTTAAATCTTTAAAAAGTAAAAAAGTAAATGGAAATGCTAATCCAACGATAAATAACTTAACTCAAAATGCTATTCGAGTGGATGGTGATTATGGTTTTGCTCCTGTTGCTATAAATGTTGGTATCCCAGCTTTAATCGAGATTACGAAAAAACATGGAATTGGTGTTTTAACAATTACTAATACACATCACTTTGCGGCTCTGTGGCCAGAAACAGAAGCTTTAGCTGAAGAAGATCTTGTTGGAATTGCATGTACAGCATATAAACCAAGTGTTGCACCCGCTGGGGCAAAAAAACCTTTATTTGGAACAAATCCAATCTCATTT
>CACLBX010000023.1 GCA_902605215.1 uncultured Pelagibacteraceae bacterium | reverse complement strand
ATTTTAAAAATATAATTAAAAAATACTCCTAAGAAATAAAAGACAAAAATTATTAGTATGGTAAAAATGAAACTGTAAAACATTAAAATAGTAATTGGAAAAGATTCGAAATAATAATTGTTATTAAATCCTTATTAGAAACGATATAATAAAGAAGAATAGATAAAGCCCAGAAAATAAATAAGTAATTAAAAAATAACTTCATTCAAAAATTTTATTATATAGAAATAATTTTGTCATATTTTGATAACATAATAGATTTATTAAATTTTGTTTTGACTTTACTATAAGCTGCCTGTCCAAGATTAATATTTTCCTTTGGATTATTTGCCAGTTTTTCTATTTCACGTGCAAGCTTGTCTGAATTAATCTCACTTATTAAAATACCATTTTTTTTGTGATCAATTATTTCTGGTATACCTCCAACTTTATTCGCAATAACTGGCACTGAATTGCTCATTGATTCAACTATTGATAAACCAAATGATTCAGTTGATGAAGGTGCAATTAGGCATATCATTGAGAGAATTTCATTTGAAATTTTTTTAACTTCAACTGAGCCACGTAAATTAACTCTACTTGATAAATTATTTTTATTTATATAATTTTGAATATCATTGAAATATTTGCCACTACCATAGATATTTAATTTAAATTTTTCTGGCAATTTCTTCATTGTATCAATGGCAATATAGTGGCCTTTAACTCTTGTTGAATAAAAATTAGCAATCATACCAATATTGTATTTCTGATTAAAAGATCTTTTTGGAATAGAATTTTTAATATCAATTCCATTATAAATTGTAATTATATTTTCTTTTTTTGAAAAATTTGAAACCAATACTTTTTCTTTTACAGCATTAGAAACAACAATACATTTATGAGATTTGGGTATAATAAATTTATTCAATATATTCCATCTAACTGTAAAAGCACCTTCGAGACCATGAATACATGAGAACCATTTTGTATTAAAAATATACCTGTAAAAAAAACAATATAAATTACTTAATGCATCATTAGAAATTATTTTCTTAATTTTATGATTCCTATATTTTGTTAGAAATATAAATAATGAAATTAATTTTGGTGTATTTTTTTTGTCAAAATGAATTTCAATATTTGGATATTGTTTTAAATGATCAAGAAGAACGGACGTATGTTGTTCACCAAATACGTGAATGTAGATTTTATTTTTTTTTGATTGGTCAATTGCAATATCAGATAGTATTTTTGCATTACCTCCATCAAGTGAACTTATTGTAAATAAAATATTAATGTTCATACGATATGCGTTATAGATTTAAATTGATAATATAAAAGACATAATTATAAAAATACACATATCACTTGTGAAATATCTAAGAAAGATTTTTATGGATATTTTTTTATACTCTTAAAGATCTCTGTTTTTATTTTTGGTTCAAAAAAATGTCCATAATTTTTAAATTTTATAAAGTGGACATTTTCTTGATTTTTTTTATACATTTTTTTTAGTAAACTGTAGCTTGATTTTAGGCATCCTGGATCATTTTCTCCAAATATAAAGATAGTTTTACAATTACTAAGATTATTCTCTTTTACAATATCTTCTAAATCAAAATAATATATTGAATTTAATGGATAAAAGAAAAAGCCATGTAAACGTGTTTTGCCTTCCCGAATGAGATCATGAAATCTTGCCAGTGATCCAGAAGCAATTACTAATTTACATTTTCTTGTAAACATAGGGACTAAGTGCGCAAATGCTCCGCCCATACTCCATCCAACTGTAATTAAGTCTGCTTTATTATTATAAAACTGATTAATCATTTTTACTGCATACCTCAATTCATTTACATATTCGTTCCATAATGAAGTTCCTATCATTGACAAAAAACGAGAATATTCTCTTTCTGCTGAAACTGTTGAATTTAAATTCTTGTAAATTGCATTTTGCCCTCTTTTACCCTGAAACACAGAATCCCAAGATACAAGGCTTGTGTTTGACTTCTTACAGTAATTTAACAAATATTGAGGATGGGTTTCGTTTTGAAAAACGTCATTAGCGTTAGAGTAATACCCTGAAAGAAAAATTAAGGCTCTCTTTGAATTATAATTTTTAATTCTTATTTTTCCATTAGAAAAAAAACTACTAGAATATTCATGATAATACTCATCCAATTCTTCATCGTAATCCCAACTATTAATTGCAATAATTTTGGACAATCCGTGATATTTATCTAAATATTTTGAAATTCCGTATTTTTTTTTTTTATTTTTTTTTAAATATAAATTTATATTTTCATATATTATATAATTTACTTTTGCTCGGGGAGCACTCCAAGCTTCAATTAAAACTTTATATGCACGAATTAAATAACTTATCATCTATTTCAACTTTTATTAAATTGTCATATTTACTTTACCTGATATTGAACTAATTGCTTTTGATATTTGCCTAAAAGAAAAATTATTTCCATTTAAATTGGGGAAATCATACTTTGCTTGCTTTAAAAAAAACACCTTAAGATCTTGTAGGTCAATATTTTTTTTTGAAACAACGATAATTTTTATATTATTTTTGTCATTTGCATCAATTTGGACTGATAATATTCCTTTATATTGCTTAATAACATGAACGATAAATATACCGCTCATAATATAATTATTCCTACTTTTTTTATTTTCAATTTGGTAAAAGTCCTTTTTACGCCCTCTTATTCTTTTGATACTTTGTAGATTGATAGTATTGCTATCTTCTGTTTCAATAATATCCCTTGTTGCGTAATTTATGAGAGGGAATTCATCTCGATCTAGAGTTGATAATATAAGTTCATTCTGTTTAATGCTGCATATGAATGAATTCCAAAATATCCTTAAATTTTGAGTTTTCTGAAAAGAGTAAGCTATTACTCCTGTCTCAGCCATTCCGTACTCTATTACCACATTACTCAGAAATGCTTTCTCCAATAAATCAATATCATAATCAGTAATATTTTCAGCTGTTGGAATAACTGCTTTAATCTTAAAATTAATTTTTTTTTGTATCTCATTTTTAATTATGTATTCTGCTAAATTAACTAAAGCAGATGTGTAACCAATAACCACCTGAGGTCTAAAACTAAGAATTTCTTGAGTATAAAGTTTTACTTTCTCATCTGACATATTATAGGCATCTAATTTTTTAGTATTATTAATGAAATTTTTAATATTTCGTATGTATTGATTTGCTTTTCCTTTAATTCCAGTACCAAATAAGTGCGAATGACCCCAAATTAATAATTTTTTATCTTCTGGATTAATATTCCACCAGCCTCGCCCAATATAAACATTGGAATAGAAATCAAATAAATTTTTTTTTGATCCTGGAAATAGTGTTGGCATACCTGTTGATCCTCCAGTTGAAATTGTATCTGATATTTTGGAATTAATTATTAAATCTTTATGTTCTTGTATTATCTCATTTGTAATAATTGGAAAATTATATAATTCCTCAAAAGTATTTATATATTCTGGCAATGAATGCTGTTTCTTCCAGTAAGAATAGAATGGTATGAAATTATATGCATTATTCCACGTCTTATTAAGTTTACTAAGAGTGATAATATCTCTTTCTGACTTTGGAATTTTTTTATAATATTTTTTTTTATAATTAAGATATTTTGATCTATTTTGAAGTAATATTTTGCCTAACATTTTTTTGATTTAGTATTATTAATAGTATATATTTAAAGATAATGAAAATTTTTAACAAACTTTGCTATTTTTATCATAAAGAAATTTATATTCATAATGATCAGTTATATGCTCAGCCTTATTTTGCTAAGCCTATCAATGAGTTTTCAAAATACACCAAGAATTTAATTATGTTAACTCCTGTACGTAATATTAATGCTAATTTAGCTTCAAGTCTAACCCCTTTAAGCACAAATATAACTTCATTGCCGATGCCTGAACATGGCAATAGTTTTCTTGGTCGATTTAAGAAAATAAAAGAATATAGAAAAATAATAAGAAATTTTTTAAATAAAAATGATATAGATCAAATTTTGATTGAATGTCCCTCATTTTATGCAATCTATATACATAGTTTATTCAGAAAGAAATCTGTATTTTTTTTTATAGGTGATCAAGTAAAAGCTTTACTTGCTGCAAAAAATATCTCACCTATCAAAAAATTTATTTTGTATGTATATTGGTATATTGATAAACTAATTCTTTCACTCAAAGCAAATAGAGAAATTTCATTTGGAGGCAATTACAGAGGCGTTTTAAGAGGAGTTTTTGTAAATCAATACCCATTGTTGAATGATAAGACAATGTATATAGAAAACACCTACCACAAAAATAATGTAATTTTTAGAGAAAAGCTTACAAAAATACCAAAAATAATTTATGTACTTACATGCCAGAGATTAGACAATAGTACAAATATTTCACAATTTATAAATCTTACAAAAAAACTGCTTAATCAAAATTTTAATATTAAATGGAACATAATAGGTTCAATTGCAGATTACTCAGTAAATGAAGTAGATACTCAAAAAAATAATTTTCAAATGCATATAGAAGATAATAACCTTACTGAGAATATAAAATTACTTGGAAATATTGAACATGGCGACAAATTTAATAGTATAATAGACAACAGTCACATTTATATAGCGCCTAATAAATCAACAGGAGGTAATATTGGAAGAGTGGGTTATGAAATGATGTCTAGAGGCTTACCTATAATTTCATGTCCGTTGACTGAAAGATTATTTCCTAAAAATCAACATGACATACTAATTACTAATAATGGTTACGATTTGGAATATAATCAATATTTTTTGAAAATATTTAAAGATTTAGAACTTTATAATAAAATAAGTTTTAATGCTAGCATGACTGCACAAAATCACTCTGTAGAAAATACTGTTCGACGGGCAATTGAACATATTTATTACTCTGTGAGATAATGAGTGAAAATTTTTTCAGACTATAAAAAAAAATTTCTACCAATATATAAAGATTACTCAATTAATATATTAAGTCAGATTATAAATATAATTTTCTCAATTTTTCCTGTTTTACTTATAAGTAACTTATTGGGACCAGAAGCAAAAGGGATAGTGACTATGTTTTTTGTTATTGTGGGGTACTTTCAAATTTTTGGTGGATTAGGTATTTCAGGAAGTGCAATTTATTTTGTTGCAAATGATAATGATAATGTAAGAAAGCAAGAAATAACCGGAGAAATACTTTTTATTTCATTTATATTAGGAATATTAACAGCAATTATCTATATACCTTTGGCATCTATTTACTTCGTAAGTTCAGATATAGATAGTTTTTTTCTTTTTTTATTTTCTGGTTCAATAATTACTTTTATATCTATAACAAATAACATAAGCCAGCACTTATTTATTGGAGCAAAAAACTTCATTAATTTTGCGCTAATTTCTAATGCGCCGTTAGTAGTGTCAAGTATTACGATATCAGTATTTATTTTTTTCTATAAAGATGTGAATACAGTAATAATTTGCTATTCTTCAGCCTATATTATTTCCTTTATTTTAAGTTGTACGATACATCTATATAATAATATAAATTTTACATTTAGATTAAGTAAACGAAACGTAAAGAAATATTTTAATTATGGCTTAAAATCATATTTTGGTAGAGTTTTGTGGAGAGTATGGGATAAAATAGATTATATATTTATAGTTTATTTTTTAAGTGTTTCATCTGTTGGAATATATTCTATATCCTATATGTTTTCAGAAACTATTGTACTCTTTGCAACTACTGTTACTACAGTTATAACTGCTTACGTTGCATCAAGAAAAAATTTAAATGAAGATAAAATTATATTCAAAACTCTAAGATATATTGTCATTTTAATGATACTTTACTCTTTATTGCTATTTATAACCTCAAGTTTTTTGGTTAAATTTTTATTTAATTCAGATTTTGCAAGTGCAATATTGCCATTACAGTTTTTGATACCAGGAATGGTTTTCTTGGCATTGGGAAAAATAATTTCATCATATTTGGCAGGCATAGGTAAGCCAGGACTTCAATCTATAGCTATAATTTGTGCTTTCATTATTTCAATTGCTGGCAATTCATTGCTTATTCCCACGCTAGGTATCATTGGCGCATCTATTGCAACATCTATTAGTTTTTTTATTTATTTTATTATCGTGTCATTCCTTTTTATAAGAAATACAGAAAAAAATATAAAAAATATACTTTTTGAGATCTAAATCACTTTATGGATACAGATCTTATATGTAATTTGAAAATATTAATTATTTTATATTTAGAATATCGTTCTCCAAGAAATAAATGATACCATCATTTTTAAAAGTAATTTCTTTTTTTGAACTAAGTGGCAAATCTATCTTTTCACCATTCAGATCAATCCACCCTCTTTGGACCGCAGGGACTCCTGTTACTAATGCAAAATTTTTTACATCCTTTGTTACAACTGATCCTGCACCTATAAAAGAATAGCAGCCAATTATATTTCCACAAACAATTGTTGCATTTGCTCCTATCGTAGCACCTTTTCTAACAAGTGTTCTTTTAAATTCTTTTTTTTTATTAATAGTTGACCTTGGGTTAATTACATTTGTAAAAACCATGCTTGGTCCACAAAAAACATCATCTTCTATATCTACACCCGAATATATAGAAACATTATTCTGAATTTTAACATTATTTCCAATTTTAACATTTTCACCAACATAGACATTTTGGCCAAGAGTGCATTTTTCACCAATAGAAGATTCCTTACTTATATGACACCAGTGCCATATGTTGGTTCCTTCTCCTATTTTGACATCATCATCTACATAACATGTCTCATGAATAAAATTATTCATCTTTACCTGAAAGTGGCAGCTCTACAGTCTTTTTTTTCTCAACTGAAATATAAGCTGCTGTAATTATTTCTAGTGTCTTTAAGCCCTCTGTGCCATCTAACTCGAATATTTGATTATTTGATCTCATTTCAAATAGTTTTTGATAATACGACTTATGACCATTTCCATAAACATCTTCTGGTTCATAATTTAAAGAAACGATATCTTCATCCTCAGGTTGTTTATCATTAAATTCCCATGCAACAATTTTATTGCATGCAACTCCTGCTACTTTTGCTGTACCTTTTTCACCAATTATCAAAACAGAACCTTCAAGATTTTTCGGAAAAGTTAGCATAGTTACATTCATTGAACCTATTGTGCCATTTTTCCATGATACATTCATAGTTATCGTATCTTCAACTTCAATATCAAGAAAAGTACTTTTAATCGCATTTACTCGTTCAATGGGGCCCCCAAGCCAATGCAAAAGATCGACATAATGACTCGCTTGATTCATTAAAGCTCCGCCATCAAATTCTTTTGTTCCTCGCCAGTCCGCTTGATTATAATATTGTTGGGGTCTTGTCCAAAAAACATTTATATTAATCATATGAATTTTTCCAAATCTTTTTTGTGTAATTGCTTTCTTGAGGATCTCAAGTGTTGGGTTATATCTATTCTGTTTCACTACGTATAAATTGAGCTCAGATTCTTTAAATACATTTACCATTTTAATTGCATCGTTTAATTTTGTGGTAATAGGCTTCTCTGTTATTACATCTTTATTATAATTAGAAGCTAATATAGCGTTCTGAAAGTGGTAACCACTAGGTGTACAAATTGATAATATATCGAATTTCTCATTTATTAGCATCCTCTCTAAATCATCGTATAACGGAATATTAAATTGATTATTAAGTTCACTTAATTTATTTTTATCATTATCGCACAAAGCTACTAGTTCATATTTATCATTTAAGGAATTAATTGCATTGATATGATATTTTGAAACTCGTCCACAACCGACGACACATACTCGAATTTTGTTCATACTTTATGGGGTCTTTCTAGCTACAAGTAATTGATTAGCTAACATAAAATCTAAGCGCAAAGTTCTTAACATTGTTTCAATTTTCTCTTCAAATATTAATCCAATTGGAGAAATCATAAATTTCTGTAAAAGCTCAACTTTTAATTCTGATTTTTCTGCTAAATCTCTTAGTCTTTTAAGATTTGGCACTTCATTGTGTTGTTCATCTTGTAAGTGACCCACCATAGTTGCAATTTCTTCCCACATTGGATCAGGTGCGGTTAATATGAGTATCCCTTTTTCAATAAGTAATGATTTTACTGAATTCATAAAAAATTCAGCATTATCTACATGTTCTATGACAGCAGTAGCTATAACAACATCATATTCTTTATCATTGAACTTCTCTACTTCATTGACATCACCCTGCATTATCTCAACATTTGATGTTTTATTGACTTGTGCATGAGCAACAAGATCTGAGTTATATTCTATTCCCAAAAATCTAGTTTCCTTAAATGTTTTAGACAAATCAAAAATCATTTCACCATCAGCTGTTCCTAGGTCTAAAATATTTTTGGGTGTATAATTTAAATACTTATTTATTGCTTTGTGAACTTCATTTGTTCTACGCCATAACCTATATTTTAAAGCCCGACTAGTTTGCCTTTGTTTTGCATATTCAATGCCTAGAACACCAGATTTGGATTTATCATTATAATTATTCATTTAATTTTTTTATACTAGTCGTATTACAAAGTCATTAATTATTAATACATCAACTGCGCCTTGCCTTAAAGCTCTTAGAGCATCATTAGGAGACTCAATAATTGGCTCTTCATGAAGATTAAAGCTTGTATTTACTATACATCCAATGCCGGACATTTTCTCATATTCATATAGAATTTTATAGTATCTTTCATTATTTTTTTTTGTTACCACTTGTGGTCTGGCAGTTTCATCAACATGGACTACGGCTTGGATTTCATTTATTTTTTCGAAGAATACCTTATATGTGATTGTCATAAATTCTGCAGCAATATGATTCTCTTTATAATTAATGAAATAATCTTTAGCTCTATAGTCTATTACACTAGGCGCAAATGGCATAAATTCTGATCTATTTAATCTTTTATTAACTATGTCATTTATATTTTTTTCACTTGCCCTAATTAGTATTGATCTATTTCCAAGCGCTCTTGGACCCCACTCTGATCTTCCTTGAAAATTTCCGACTATAAAACCATCATTAATAAAATTTGCTATTCTGTACTCAATGTTTGAAAGTTTCTCAAAAGTAAATTCATTTTTATGTGAAGAAAGTAAATTTGCTACATATTCATTTGAGTACTCTTTACCAAGGTATGCGTCAGAAAATGAATTATTTTTTTCTCCGGTACTATTATTTATATTCCACATGTATTGCGCAGCACCTAGTGCTAATCCTGAATCACCCATTGCTGGCTGTATAAATATTTTTTCAACCTCATTAATTTCAAAAATTTTTTGATTTATTTTTACATTTGCAAATAAGCCGCCAGCTAAAACAACATTTTTGATTCCTTGACCTCGATTTCGCTTTAAATGGTACTCACAAAGAGATACTGTCCACTCCTCTACTGCTTGCTGAATTGCAGCTGATAAATCTTCTCTTTTAATATTCTTAAAATTATTATTCATCCATTTATGAAATTTAAAAGAAGATGAATTATATTTAAACAGTTCTGGGTGACATGAGTAAAGCTTTATCTTGTCACTTAGTGAAATATCTTTTTCCCAATCATTAATATTATTTAACACATCAGACCTCTTAATCATTGGTGATGATGAAGAAACCAGAAGTCTAAACTTTTCTATCAAGCCATTTGGTGAACCATAAGCTGCCAAACCAGTAATTTTACCCTCGTGTCTGTTTGGCTTAAACCCTAAAAATCTTGTCACCTCTGCATAAAACTGGCCTATAGAATCACCATCTGATTGTCTAGATACTTCTTCAATTTTTTTTCCTACACCAAGATGTACTGTACCAGAACTGCCATCTCCTTTTCCATCTTGAGTAACGATTATAGATTGATCAAACTGTGATGAATAGTATGCTGACGCGGCATGACAAAGATGATGATCAAGAAATTTAATTTCTGTATCTTCAAAACCAAGACTTCTTATATAATTGACGAGAATACGTTCAGTTTTAACTTTACTATATATTTCTTTTCTTAGAAAATTTGAATTTAAGAAATATGCAAGAAATAGTTTAGTCCAATAAAAATACTTGTTTGTCTTTCTATTTCCTAACCTTCCCTCAAGAATATGGTGGGACAACTCTTTGCCTAAAGAATTGCCAGGACATGCTATAAGTGAGATATCATTCTTATCAATCTTTTCTTTATTAAGTAAAAAATTAATAGAATTAGTTGGAAAATTAGAGCTGTTTTTAATGCGATCAAATCTTTCTTCCTGAATTGCACCTATGATATTTCCATTTTTTATCAAAGCTGCCGAAGATTCGTGGCCTATGTGGATTCCTAGTATATACATATTTTACAATTTTGAGGCAAGTAATATACAGCCTCCACGTGCCCAATCAATTGAATGAACTTTAAATTTTCTAAGTTTCAAAGACTCAATAAAACTTGCAATGTCTCCAGCATGTTCATGAATTTCGATCGCTAATTTATTACACAGATCTAATATTTTACTTTTGCTATTGATGAAAGCAAATTCACTCCCCTCAATATCGATTTTTAGAAAATCAATTTTCTTTATTGAATAACGTTTAATGAAATCATTTTCACTTATAAAATTGACACCTTTATAGTTTTTTGTTGTTTGGCCAGTAATTTGAGTCTTTGTCTTATGGCCAATAAATGAGCGTAAGGTGCTAGATCTTTCAGACCACCCATTATTCTCAACTGATTTTTGTAAACATTTAAGTAATCTTAAATTTGGTTCGACTGATATAGTTTTAAGTTTACTGTTTTGAGATAATGCCAGCTGAGTAAACACTCCAATATTTGCTCCTAAGTCGACCACAAGTTCATCATTATCAAAATTAAAATAATTTAATAAGTAACAATTTCTAACCCAGATTTCTCTAATTCCTGAAAAGACCTGAACTCCAGACAAAGAAGCGGACTTCTTATTCATTCTTACTTTTATTGGACCAGTTCCCATTAATTTATCAGCGGGTTCAAGATTTTTATTTTTTAGTACTTCATATAATTGAATAAATATAAAAATTAGCCACTTTATAGTCTTTGTAAAGCCTACGATTTTATATAGGCCTATTAAATCTCTAATTAATTTTTTTAACATTTATAAAACTTATTCTTTTCTTGAGAAACTGTTAAGCATGTTAAACATCGCTCCAATAATTGTAGTAATACAACTGGCACAAATAAAGTAACATAGACTTACAGCTATATTTATACTTGTATCAGCATATGAATAAAATAGGAAAGCAAAAGAAGCCTCTCTTACTCCTATTCCACCAGGCGTTATAGGGATCAATGTCAGCAGAACAGTCAATGGAAAAATCGCTAGAACATGAAAATAATTTAATTCAGCCCCAAAGGCCTGAAAAAATATATATATTTGAGTGATTGCTAATAGCCAATTAATAAATGAAAATAATATAACATACTTCATATCGGTAAAACTACTAAACCACCTACTTGAACTTGTCATTGCAACATATAATAATTTATTTATTATATTAATATTAAATTTGAACTTGATATCTATCCTTCCAAAAATAAATACAGTTGTTGTTAGTAAGAATATTAAGATTGAAGAAGTAAATATAAAAATTTTATTCTGAATATACACAGAACCTATAAGCGAAAAAATAAAGAGTACGTATAAATCAGCTATTCTCTCACTGATTACAGCTGAAGCTAAATCTATTTTTTTAAACTCTTTACCCATTACAAACATTTTAACAAAATCTCCAGCTTTAGCGGGTGCGAATAGAGTTGTGGAAAAAGAAATCATAACAGAATTTAAAATATTCAAATAAGAGGTTTTTATTTCAAAGCTTTTTAATGTAAATGACCATCTAAATGATGCTAAAATTGGCCAAATTAATGTTAATATAAATCCTAGTAATAAGATTAAATAATTTGATTTATTAAATAAGTTAATTATTTCTCTAAAATTAACGATCTTGGAGATAAGAAAAAAAATGAATGCAATAAAAAATAACGAAAGAATTTTCCTAATCATAAATTAATCAGTTATAGATTATGAGTAAATGTATTTTCCCAATATCCTTCTTTGTTTAATCTCTCAATATCAGCATTTGAAACTTTATTTGTCTTAAGGTACAATTCTTGTTCTTGAAAAAAACGAGACTGAGGAACATAACGAATAAAAAATTCTCCTCCATAATAAAGTTCGGAGAATTCAGTATACTTTTTATTGTAAATTTTATTTTTAATAATAAAAGATTTTTTAGAAAAATTTATATATCTTTCGAATTGTATTTTAGAATTTCTATTTCCAAGCATTAATATCCTTCTTATCCAGCCTTTGAGTAAATGTGCAAACTTTGAATGCCATGCAAAGAAAAATAAAAATAATCTAAAAATAATGTTTTTAAATAAATTGAAGTATTTGTTGGTAGGAATAAAATTAAGATCACCTTTAATGGTAAGTTGCTCATTATCAACATTAATAAAATAGTTATTGTCAATCCACTGACTCGAAACAGTTTTATTGTTTTTTAGTTTTCCAATAAGTCCGCAATCATTGTAAATCAATTCTTGGTTTAGTTTACTAAATACCTTTATTACACCACCTTTTGCTAGGTTTGCAATTAAATAGTATTTATCATTGGACAAGAAAAATATTTTTGATTGAGCGAAATACTGAGATATACCAACTTCTTGGTATGGTAGTTTTGGAAGATTTTCTGCTCTTCTATCGAAGTCAACATAGCTTTGAAGTAGTTCGGGCACTCTATAAAAAATATATCTATCAGACATAATTTCAGGAGGTACAAGTTTATTTTCTCCAAGTGCTTTAAGCATTTTGTCTGCAATAGAAATAGATAAAGGTATTTCAGTGCCAAAAATTTCAAAGCCATGAGGATAAAAGTGTTGAGTATTGCGGCTTCCTAAGCTACCTGCATAAAATCCATTGGGATAAACAAAATAACTACACATTTCAATTGATTTCCTACAAACTTCTAAAATTCTTTGATCTTTATTATCTTGATATATCTTTCCTAAAAAAGATACTGTTGCCGACAAGTAGCCGGGGTCTATTCCGTCATATTCTCGTGACCATCCTTCTTCTAAATTGCAGTATGATAAAAAATTATTCCAAAGCACTTCATAACCATCTAATAGGCTAGAATCATTTAAAAGTTTATAAGCTT
>CACLBX010000022.1 GCA_902605215.1 uncultured Pelagibacteraceae bacterium | reverse complement strand
AGCCTGCTCATAAGCAATCATGACAGATGAAAAATCAGACTTAATTGGACTAAGTCAATCAGAAATATATGAGTCTTTGCTCGCCAATGATCTCATAAATGCAAAAGATAAATTTCGCGCTAAACAAATATGGCATTGGATTTATAATAAAGGAGAAACTGACTTTGGGAAAATGAGTTCGATCTCTAAAGAATTAAGAACATTACTCCCTCAGTTCTATCAAATTAAAAGGCCAGCAATACAAACACATGAAAAATCTATAGATGGAACACAAAAATGGTTATTTAAACTCCAAGATGGAAATCTCATAGAGACAGTTTTTATTCCCGAGGATAATCGAGGAACTTTATGTGTGTCATCACAAGTAGGCTGTACATTAAATTGTACATTTTGTTATACAGGTACACAAAAGTTAGTCCGTAATTTAACCAGTGAAGAAATTGTTTCACAATTACTCGTGGCTAAAGATGAATTGTCTGATTGGTCCAATAAACATGGAAGAAAGATTTCAAATGTTGTTTTTATGGGCATGGGAGAGCCTCTCTATAATTATAAAAATGTCAAACAAGCTGCAGAAATTATGGGCGATAAGGAGGGAATTCAGCTATCAACGAAGAGAATAACACTGAGTACATCAGGCATAGTCCCTGAAATAATGAAATGGGGAGAAGAAGTGGATTCAAGGCTTGCGATATCTTTGCATGCAACAAACGATGAATTACGCGATGAGATCGTACCGATAAATAAAAAGTTCCCCTTAAAAGAATTGATTAAATCTTGCAGAGAATATCCAAGGGCTAAAAATGCAAAACGCATCACGTTCGAGTATGTGATGCTCAAAGGGGTCAATGATGGCGTGGCCGATGCACGTAAACTGGTTAAATTAATTTCAGGAATTCCAGCAAAAATTAATCTTATTCCCTTTAACCCGTGGCCTAATTCGCCCTATGAATGCTCTGATAAAGAGCAAATTAAGAAATTTAGTGACATCATTAAAAATGCAGGTTATGCAAGCCCTGTTAGAAAAACAAGAGGGCAAGATATTATGGCTGCATGCGGTCAACTCAAGTCCTCAAGTATAAAAGTAAGAAAAAGTGAACTAAGAAATCATGGATAAAGTAAATAAAGTTGTTCTTGCTTACTCAGGTGGGCTTGATACATCCGTTATATTAAGATGGCTTAAAGAAACTTACTCGTGTGAGGTAGTTACGTTTACCGCAAACTTAGGCCAAGATGAAGATTATGATTTGGTTGAGAAAAAAGCAGCTCAGCAAGGTGTTAAAGAAATATTCATTGAAGATCTCAAAGAAGAATTTGTCCGTGATTACGTATTCCCAATGTTTAGAGCTAATCCACTTTATGAAGGCTACTATCTTTTAGGTACATCTATTGCGAGACCTTTGATTGCACAAAAACAAATTGAAATTGCAAACAAAGTAGGAGCTGACGCCGTATCGCATGGCGCAACAGGCAAAGGTAACGATCAAATTAGATTTGAGTTGGGTTATTATTATCACAAGCCAGATATAAAAATTATCAGTCCATGGAGAGAATGGGATCTTACATCTCGAACATCTTTGGTTGAGTATGCTGATCAACACGGTATTGAGATTGCGAAAGATAAAAGAGGTGAACAGCCTTTCAGTATTGATGAAAATGTTTTGCACTCTTCTGCTGAGGGTAAAGTCCTTGAAGATCCATGGGAAGAAGCTCCTGATTATGTGTATACAAGATCTGTATCGCCAGAAAATGCTCCCGATACTCCAGAAGAAATTACTATTGAGTTTAAACAAGGCGATGCCTGCGCTTTAAACGGACAGAGCATGACACCCTTTGAATTGTTGAAAGCCTTGAACGAGATAGGTGGAAAACATGGCATAGGAAGAGTAGATTTGGTTGAAAACAGGTATATCGGCATGAAATCCAGAGGAATATACGAAACACCTGGTGGAACCATCCTCTATCACGCACATAGAACCATAGAAAGCATCACATTAGACAAAGAAGCAGCTCATATGAAAGACGAACTCTCTCCCAAGTATGCAGAATTGGTCTACAACGGCTACTGGTTTTCACCAGAAAGAGAAATGATGCAATCTATGATTGATAAATCTCAAGCGAATGTAGAAGGCAAAGTCAGACTAAAACTCTATAAAGGGAATACCATGATTACAGGTCGTGAGAGCTCAATGAGTTTATACAATCCTAATCTAGCAACTTTTGAGTCAGATGATATTTATTCTCAAAAAGATGCTGAAGGCTTCATCAAACTAAATGCTTTGAGATTAAGAGAAAAAAAATAGAGTTTTACACAGCGAAAGCAGCAAAAAACTGCTGCTTTCACTTTCGTTGTGGATACCTGTAAAAATTAAATTTTCAGATATGCAAAAATGAGCTAAAATTTATTTGGTAAAATTATCAGCTCATCATGCCCTTTCCTTTCAGAAGAGCATGGTGGGTTAGATGGACAATTAATCCGATCTCTTACTCCATTTGCGTGTAAGACTGAGTGGCAACTACTACACATATGAGTTACATCTTCATCGATTTCTTCTAGAAATAATTTTCCTTTATAATTCGAATGATGTACTTCTGTAGCTTGATTTCCACATGCCGAACATTTTTGTCTCTCTTGACGCATTCCGGCTCTAAATCTTAACCAGTAGTCTGAATTAAGATAATCGTGATAATCCATTTGATTAGCTATATGGTGACCTCTTTCATAAAGAGTTTTAATTCTATCAAAATTCTTTGTTAGAAGAAATTCTCTATTAATATCTCTCCATATCTCATCTAAAAGATTTGGGTGAGATTTTCGAACATTAAGAAGAGTCTTAGCTGATCTATATAATTCTGCTTTTGACATATAACCTCCTTTCTTTAATAAATTTCCAAAACAATAGAATCGTTTTGTTAATTAAAATTATGATTGAAAGAGAACATAGGTCAATATTGATGATCAGAAAGATATTAACAGAATTAAAAAGTTGTTAATATAAAGATGAAAAGTACTTTCATCATACTTTCATAGTACTTTCATTGTACTTTCATTGTACTTTCATTGTACTTTTGATTATTCACAAAAAAAATTTAAGGGAGCAATACTGTTTTAACTTATTGCTGTCGTATTGCGGCGTCAACTGTGTTCTTCAATAAACATGCAATTGTCATAGGTCCAACACCTCCTGGTACTGGAGTAATAGCTGAGGCTACACTTAATACTTCATCAAAATCAACATCACCAACGAGTTTTGTTTTACCTGGATTTTCTGGATGATCAACACGATTGATGCCAACATCAATAACGATCGCACCTTCTTTAATCCAATCTTTTTTAACCATCAGTGGTCTTCCAACTGCTGCAACAACAATATCTGCTTGCTTTGTAAGTTCTTCAATATTTCTTGTTTTCGAATGTACAATAGTCACAGTGCAAGATTCCTCTAAAAGCAATTGTGCCATGGGTTTTCCGACAATATTAGATCTACCAATAATAACAGCATGCATCCCTTTAAGATCAGCAACTGATCTTTTTAACATCAGATAGCAGCCAAGAGGGGTACACGGAGTAAATGTTTTATTTAAGAGTTCTCCGCCAATTGAGTTTCTGCCTACGTTTACTGCATGAAATCCATCTGCATCTTTAATGGGATCAATTGAATCGATGATTGCTCTTGAGTCTATATGCGATGGCAATGGTAATTGAACCAATATTCCATTCACTTTGTCATCTTGGTTAAGATCAGCAATAAGCTTTAATAAATCAGTCTCAGCAACGGTTGTATCTAAAAAATGGTCTTCTACATCCATGCCAATTTCCTTGGCCATTTTTGTTTTGGTCTTTACATAAACTTGACTAGCTGGATCTTCACCCACTAAGACAACTGCGAGGGTTGGAACTTTATTAAAATCTTTTTTAAAAGCCTCAACTTTTACTGCAGTTTCTGCACGCAAATCAGCAGCAATTTTTTTTCCATCAATTAATTTATTTTCATCCATAATTTACAACGCAATTGTCATGTAAAAATATTCATAAAGTAAATTTCTAATAAAGTACAATATCAAAATCAAGACTACTGGAGATATATCAATACCACTAAAGTTTGGCAAAAAATTCCTTATGGGGTTGAGAAGTGGATCAGTTAGTTTTTTCGTTCCATAATAGACTGCAATGATAATTCTATTCTGAGTATTAAAGATATTCATTGCCAACAACCAGCTGAAGATGACATTGATGATCAATACCCATGTATAAAGATTGATAACTTGGTCAAAGAGAATAATGAGTGAATTCATGAATTAATATCTTTCAATAAGTAGTTATCTAAAAAAGAGTCTAACCATAAATTTATTTTTTTACCATGTTTAAGTCGATGAGTGAGTTGTTCACGTCGATTTTGTGCACCTTTTTCTTTCAGCATATAGCCCGCGTAATACAACCAACTAAGATGCATCTTTAAATTAACCTCAGGATGAAATTGAATAGCTAAAGCATTCTTATATCGAAATGCCTGCTCTCTAAATAGATCGCCCTTAGCTAGAATTTCGCATGACTGGGGCACAGTAAAACCTTCTCGGTGCCACTGGAAAAACTTTTTCTGACTTTGAAACATCTTATGGCCATCTCCAATTGGATTGATGTCAAAAAAACCAATTTCAAGTGTAAGGTCATGAGATTTTTGAACTGATCCTCCAAGGTTCTTAGCCAGCATCTGAGCACCTAAACATATACCTAGAAATGGCTTATTGGATTCAAGTACTTTAGATATCCAGTCTATCTCGTATTTTATATAGTCAAGATCATCATTAGCACTTGGTGGTCCACCATAGATGACTACTAGATCATGCTCATCCAAATTTTCTGGAAGTTTTTCACCAATCACTGGCCTTCTAATATCAAGTGAGTAGCCACGGTCTCTTAACTTGATGCCAACATCTCCTGTGCTTGATCTTGGTTGGTGAACGACCATTAATGCTGTTTTTTTATTCATAGCTCAAGCTATGAAACTACATCGCGCTTAAGCCACCATCAAGAACAATTTCTGACCCTGTCATGAATTTAGACTCGTCAGATGCTAGATATAAAATGGCATACGACACATCATCAGTATCTCCAATTTTATTCATTGGAATTTGTCTAGCTAATTTAGCAACTGCTTCATCTGCGCCAAAAGCCTGCTTAATGGGATCAAGAATGGGCGTATTTACAAACGCTGGATGAACAGAATTACAACGAACCTCAAATCCTTTTTTTGCACAAAATAGAGCGACAGATTTAGAGAGATGACGAACTCCCGCTTTAGAGGAATTGTAGGCAGCAGTGTTCCATCCTGCAACTATACCTGAAATGGATGAGATATTAATGATTGAGCCATGACCATACTTGCCCATGACGGGAACAGCATATTTACATCCAAGAAAAACACTATCAAGGTTCACTTGATGTACTTTTTTCCAGATATCAAAATCGGTTGAAACAACATCAGCACCTAGACTGATGCCTGCACTATTCACTAAAATATTAATTTTACCGTGATCATTCTCAGTTTTATTAATTAAATCAATCCAAGACTCTTCTTGGGTGACGTCATGGAATATAGATTGAAATTGTGTCTCGCTAAATTCACTTAACCGCTCTGGCATTGAATCTAGTACTTCACGGTTTACATCGGTGAGAATTACTTTTGCACCCTCTTCAAGAAGCTTGCGCGCAGCTGCAAATCCAAGTCCAGAAGCTGCACCAGTTATAATTGCAACTTTGTCCTGTACTCGTCCCATTTTATCCTAAATCTATTGTGAAATAACTATCCTGAGAAGTTGAGTCTTCTGACGTAAAGTTTTCATAGCACTCTGTCATACTGTGCTTTCGAAAACCATTTTCACCTGCTAATAAAAACTCATCACTTCCGAGATATACAATTGATGTATTACTTAAACGATCAGATCTAACACAAGTTTCAATATTTTTTTTTCTAAAGAGATCAACCACCGAGATAGAACCGCCATTACCACTTATAGCAATGCGTCCATCGTCCAAGATTATAGCATTGGTTAAACTATTTTTAGAGCCAATGAATAATCTTTCAAAGGCCAAAGTTTTGCACTCACCTGCAAATATTCCACTTTCATAGCAAGCAAGAGTTGTAATCTTATCACTGGGTATAATGTCTTCAGTTCCATAATCATTTATTAATGTAAGGTTGCCAGACATACCTAGTAAAAGTGATTGTCCCTCATCAACCTTTATACCTGCCCAGTAAGAACCTTCATATCCCGTTTCAACAGCCATCCACGACATACCCCTATCATCAGAAAGATAATATTTTCCTAATTCACCTACCGCGTAAGCTTCATTCATTGCAGACTTCCTCCACATCTGTGAATCAGCATATGCAAAATTCAAATGAGGTTGAAACTCATCATCGTCTACAAATAGATAACCCCAACTCTTGCCTCCATCAGACGTTCTCAATGATAAAGCAAAGGCACCTAAGGCAATTCCATCTTTTTCATCAAACATATGAATGGATAGTAAAGGTGCATCCCAATCAATATCTTCATACTGCTTAACCCATGTCTTGCCGTAATCATTAGAATGAAGAATGACAGCATCGTGACCCACCACCCAACATGACTTTTTAGTTGGACAACTTAAGTCTGTAATAGTGCTTGTGTAGGGAACACTTTCTGCCTGAATCCACGTATCTCCTAGATCATCCGAATAAATTATAATTCCATGCTCTCCCGCTGCATAAATTCGATCGTCAACTTTTTCCATCGCATTAATTAAGGATTTTTCTGCGAGAGCAGATTGTGCAGCAAATCCTGATCCGTAGTTAAAATTTGATGAAGAAACAGAACTTACTGGTAAAAGAAATAATGTGCTAAGTAATATAAAAATACGGAACATATGCTTTAGTAAAAAATAAAACCCGACTTAAATAATTCAAGTCGGGTTTTATATTAAAAGTTATTAATGGTAAAGGTGTATTACCTTGCGTAACGTCTTAAACCATCTGGTGTGTAGAAGCTAACAGCTTTTTCTTCACCATTAAAGATTGGAGGTCTTGGTTGAATTGCTTCACCCATAATATTACCGCCAGAGTAAGTTCTCGTAGCAAAGTCAAAAGTGTACTCACCTTGAACGTTACAGATATCATCAGATGACATACCTGAACCACCTAATTGACCCTGTACATGCGTTTGCATATATGTACGCATTAACTCTTGGTTACCGTCAAACATATCTTGGTACATTAGAAGTCCTGGCTGACCATCTAAGAAATAGAAAGTTCTAGACTCATAAAGGTGTCTTTGTCCTGGACTTAATTGCGCATGAACAACATGCACATCATGCTCCTCAAATCGAACATAATCAGGATTTAAATGTCCAACACCATGCGTATCTGCAATGGGGTTTTCAGCTAAAGCATCGTTCATAAAAGGAACAATCATTGTTTGTTTACCTTCATAAGACCAATCGTATCGATCCTGCGCTCCGTTAAATCCGCCAAACTGATCAACAGTAACAATACCACCACCAGCGGTTGTTAATGTATCATAAGAAATGTTAGGTGCTCTACGAACACGTCTTGTCGCAGGACTGTACTGCCATGCTTTACGTGGTTGCATGTAACTGTCAATAAAGTCATGAACAAGAGTTACTGTACCCGCACTTCTTGGGGGGCCTAAGTTTTTCTGCATGAACAATGCAAATAAGTTTTTGTCTGCATACATTGTTTTTGTTCTTGGGTTTGTAGGGAAAGAAATTGATGTTTCTTGTTGCCCTAAAGTAATTGAACCATCGGCCTTAACGTTTGTTGATGATTGAATTCTATCAACCGCACTGATTTGACCCGCGTACATACGATAATTCCATACAAAGTGTTGAGCTTGACTCGGATCAGGGAAAGGTGTCTGACCAAAATTTGGAACCTCAAGTCCTTCGTTATCGTTAATCATTGTACCGTTAGCTTGACTAATAGCCTCAATGTCTGGATCTGTAGCACACGATGCACTATTTTCTGATACATCAATTCGATACGTGTCAGGATAATTAGCAAACATCTGGATCTGCCCAGGGTTTAACATGTCTGTATACTCAGCAACATTCGCGGATGTAACCGAGTACTTAACATGTCCATCCGCCATAGCAGCCGATGAAGACATAACTATTGCAGATACAAAAGTTATCAGTAATTTTTTTAGATTTAATTTATTCATTTTATTCTTATTCCTCTCCTAAATTAAAATGCGTAAGACACGTTAGCCGAGATATAATCTCGATCCCATGACAAATTATCCATTTCATCACCAAGTTGACTTACATAACTTAGTCCAACTTTCATATCACCTTTTGTGAAGTTACTTGTTAATGATAAAGATTGTCTTCCTGGAACAAATCCACCAAGAGTTGTAGGTCCATAACCATGAAAATCATGTGACCAAACAAAGCTAGGGCTGAATCCCCAAGTCGAGTTATTAAAGTTATTGTAAGAAGCTACACCAACTATTCTATACGTCATTGACATATCATCGGCATTATTCTTATCTTCACAATATGATCCATTTCCAAAAAGTGGGTCAGTTTGTGCTGAAGCTAAGTGCGTTAGTCCATCTAGAGCTTTAACAGAATTAAAACTTGTACCTGCTAAACTAACACCTCCACATTTTACACCACCAACACCATCGCGGTAACCGCCACGATTGATTGGCTTATCCTGAGTAAGTCCATCTATATTGACAAAACCAACTTCAGTTATAAGTGCAGTACTATCAGCTCCCATGCCCGCAGTAATTGGGTGAGAAGCTGTAAATGAAGACGTAGTTCCAAGTGTACCAGAAAGCACATCATACTCGAAGTATGGAGTAGTATAGTAATCTCCTGCAGCTACAGTTGCCAATGAAATTGCTGGCAAGTAAGAACGCTTAAACTGTCCTGCTGCTGTAATCATATCTGTAGCTGTAGCAGACGAACCGCCTGGACCAGCTTGATAAGATGCTAGAGCAGCAGCATAAGTAGGATCTGCACCATACGCCCCTTGAAGAACACCCATTGTCAACAGCATTGTTGATCCTGCCGCATCGGACAATTGCTGACCTTGATCAGCAGGTGCCGTATGTAGTGGGAAGTTAGGACGGTAAGTTAACTCAGCATTAACCATCGTAGGTCCTACATTTGTATTTAAACTTATACCAAAAGCCTGATTATTTTCAGGATAGATAAACTCGTATTCAGCCAAGTTTAAAGGATATACTGCAGCACCAAGTAACGCTCCTGCGCCACGTAATGTTGCATCACGAGAATGCACTCCAGCTTGTGTTACACATTTACTTGAGTCAAAATACAATTTTCCATTGATCTCTGTGTATAAATGAGCATCTAAAGCATTCGCTTTTTCTTCAGATGTGTATGCAAAGTTTGATGCTGTACCATTGGCATATATTTCATTGGCTAAGTGAGGGTTCATGTAAGCTCCACAAGCACCTGAGTTGTATGAAACATTTAGCACTCCCTGACCAATTTGACCACCACCTGCCGTTTCAGCGGATGTTAGTACTACTGAAGGAGTAGCTCCAAAACCAAGTTGAGAACTATCTAGGATAGCCGATTGAGTTGTACTTGTAGCTAATTGGAATGCACCAAATAAGTCACCTGCGTAAATACCTCTTTGTCCTTTATATCTTAAGTATGGCACCTTACTGTCATATTGAGTGTAATAAAATCCAAGTTCAACACCTGTACCAACATTATCTAAATACGTTCTTAATGCAAAACCGTATTGGTCTTCACCATCAGCGTATAGATGTCCATTGCTAGCAAGGTCAACTGTACCTATTTTGCTTCCACCTTTTTTAGTATATTCATCCCAGTTTTGATATCCATGTGCAAGACCTGCATAACCGTCTGAACCTAACGAAGCCAGGGTCATGATATCACCAGCTGATCCACCCCAACCTAGTGATGGATGAGCGGCTGCACCACCTGCAAGAACTGCTGCCTTCGCATTCATACCTACAGTGTTTGAACCACCCATGAAAGATGATAGGCCTTCTTGATACAAATACATATCTTGTAGCGTTTTATCACCGGCTTTAAAAGAAGCTATTCGTGCAGCATCACAGCTACCACCAAATGCGTTATTTAAATAACTACATGCTCGGTTTTGTGCATCACCTTCTGCACCGCCATAAGGTCCACTAAATATTAATCTATTTCCGTTTTTTGAAGCAACTTCACTACCAAAGAATGTTCCTGCCTCGTCGATAGTCACGTGTGATTCACTAAACTGATAGTAACCTTCATAAGACCAACCATTGCCTAGGAAGCCAGCAACTGAAATCTGTTCAGTGGGCATCAACGCTTCCTTAATAGATGATCCTGGTACTCTTAACTTAACAAGGTCAATTGCATTCGTTGTTAATCCATTCATTCCAACTGGAATAAAAGTTGACTCACCCCAGTTAGTAACAAATCTACCAGCTGTAATGGATACGTCATCATAATCAGAAGTAATGTATGCATTAAGTACGTCAATGTTTGTTTCAATCTCATTTAGTTGAGCTTTAGTAAAGGGTCTAAACTCTGGTTGAGTAAAAGTATCAATTGCATTATAGCTGCCTACAAAAGATAAATTAATACCAACACCACCATCAGTTTCACCTGAAATCTCTGTAAACAATCTTGTTGTTGCGTCAAATATGTCTCCGCCATCAAAGTTCATATTTCCGTCATCAGCGTTTTCAGATGTAAGGTTCCTTGGAGAGTTTCCTACATTTCCAAAAGCATCAGTTCTTCTTGATGCACAACCCTCTCCGTCAGTTAAATAATAGGATGCAGATGCTGGTGCAATTGATCCACCGTTATATCCACCGTTCGTAACGAAATTTCGCATCGCATCGTCGATACGCTTATAACCACGAACACTTTCACAATCACGGTCAATTCTAAGTGAGAGACCAGTCGTAACTGTGGTATTAGCTGTACCTGTAAATCCAGGCATGTTTAATTCAGCAGCGTTTGTAGTTGATACAAAAGATATCGTGCACAATACGACTGCTACAGAAGTAAAGAGTTGTATAATTTTTGATGGCATTTTTTCCCCCTGAAAAAAATAGTTTTCTTCTTCTTTAAATAAAGATTTGGTCATTTGACTTAATTATGAGCTTTTAGTCAAGGATTTAAATAGCTTTTAAAAGTAATAACGTTAGTAATACTTTTGGGTAAGAACTTAAAAAATTACCAAAATTCGCTATTTTTCAATATTTTTGTTAATTATAATATTTATGCCTAATAATGAGTTTTTTTAAACGACAAATTCAGCTGCTAAATATCTTTAATATTGTTGCAAATTCACAACATATTTATTTTGAACAATTTAACCAACAAACTCTTAAGGGTTGGTAAATTTGCATTGCTCACTTTTTTATACCCTGCTTTTTTTATAATAGAACTTATGCTTGGACTAAGCGTTAGAAACTTAATGTCTTTACTGCATTCACTTAATTTTTCTTTTTGAATTAAATTTAACAATTGTTTTGCATTCTGTTCTGAGAAGAGAAGACAAATTTTAATTTTCTTACTTTTAAATAGTTTTTTTGTACTGGGTCTAAATGACTTTATAAAAGTTGTATCGTACACAACCTTTTTCTTTATAGGTAAATTTATACAGCCTTTTAAATCTTTGATTATTGATTGAGTGGTTATTGAGCCAGTAAAATATTCTATACCCTTTAATTTATTCTCTTTATAGATTTTTTTGAAATTGGTTTTTAAAAAATCTACTAGCTCCTTGCTGGACTTAGCATGGTATAAAATATTTTTGAAGCCTGAATTATTTAGTGTGTCACGCGACGATGCGCCTATAACAATAAATTTTTTTTCTTTATGTATCAATTTAGATTTAATAATAATTTTTGTAGCTCGTAAACTGGTCACAAGAATAACATACCCTTTTGTAAAATTAATTTTTTTATTAATTTGAGTAATTGAACTAAGAGAATTTATATGTGACTTATATCCATAAGTATCAAGTAAGCTTTTTAATTTTTTTGCCTCTTTAATCGGGCGTGTAATTAAAATCATCCTTTAACTCATCCAATTCATTTATTTTCCTTTGGCCTACAATTTCAATTACTTCATTACTGAGTGTATCACTTAATTCAAAATAATTATTTGTTTTGGCAGAAACTTTCTTTTGAAAAATTTTTTGACCATAATGATCATGCAGTTCAAACCAAATTTGTATTTGATCGTTCATAATTTTTGCAAAAATAGATACAGGACTATTACAGTTTGCATTGATGTTTTTGAGAACTCTTCGCTCAGTTAAACATTCGATTTCAGTCTGAGTATCGTTAATTGATGAAAAAATTTCTCTTACTTTACTTGCTTTAGAAGCTTGAACACCAACGGCTCCTTGACAGGCTGCTGGCAAGAATAGTTTAAAATCTAAAATTTCAGTAACCAAATGTTCCAAGTTTAAACGGGCTAATCCTGCAAGACTTAAAATAATAGCATCGTATTCTTGATTTTTTAATTTCTGAATACGTGTATCGACGTTACCTCTCAGCAACTTGATGCATAAGTCTTTCCTTAAACTCAAAACTTGGGAACGTCGACGAATGGAACTTGTTCCAATCACACTTCCTGCTGGCAAGTCCATAAAACTTTTCCCTGAATTACTTAGGAGTGCATCGTTTGCTTTATATCTTTTCATCCAACAAATAATGTCGAGATCTGGTAAAGCTTCCTGAGCAGGTACATCTTTCATTGAATGCACCCCGATGTCGATTTCACCTAATATTATTTTTTCTTCTATCTCTTTGATAAACAAGCCCTTCCCTCCAATACGATCTAAGCGGTGAGTATTGTGAATATCGCCTGTGGTTTTGATTGTTTTTATATCAAATAAATCTCTTTTTAGGTTTGGATCTGAACTAAGAACCTCTTGTATCAAGAGATTGGTCTGAGATTGAGATAAGTTGCTACTACGAATTCCTACTACAATTTTTTGCAATTCAGACATACATTATAATATCGAACATTTTCAACGTTAGGTTTATAATTAAAGATATAACACTTAAAGTATACTTAATTTAACTGGATTTTTACAAATTATGACTAAGAGAAAGATCAGAGTGCTTGGTATTGAGTCAAGTTGTGATGAAACATCAGTATCAGTTGTAGAAAAAGCAGGAAAGAATATTAAAGTTCTTTCAAATATTGTTAAATCTCAGCTCGATGTTCATAAAGATTATGGAGGTGTTGTCCCAGAGCTCGCTGCAAGAGCTCACTCAGACGTTATTCATAAATTAATACAAATGTCCCTTGATAAGGCGAAAATCACATTCCGCGGTATTCATGCCATTGCCTCAACAGCAGGACCTGGTTTACTTGGTGGTTTGTTGGTAGGCGTTGTCGCTGGAAAGACACTGGCCTCATCACTCAAAAAACC
>CACLBX010000021.1 GCA_902605215.1 uncultured Pelagibacteraceae bacterium | reverse complement strand
GCTGTAAAAGTTATTAATATCATTTCTTGCACTGATAAAATGCACAGTACCTTCAATATCTTTTTCATGAACAAAAGTCGTTAATCTATTTTTAAGTGAAGTATTGTCGTCAGGTCCTACCATTAATAATTCAAGTTTTTTCTCAGTTTGTTGGGTTACTTGCTCAAATGCTTTTAATAATAGTAAATGACCTTTCCATTCTGTCATTCTCCCAGGCAACATTATTTTGATAGCATCTTTATTTATTTTAAACTCTGTTAAAATGTCATTTTTGATTTGTTGATCTATGGATGATACATTGAAAAATTCTAAGTCAATGCCTCTTGGAATTATTTTAATTACTTTTGGCATTTTTTGATATTTGGTCTTGATCTCGTTATATATAAATTTAGAAATCGCGATTGTGCCATCAGTCATTAGCATGACTGAATTATAATATTTTTTTAAAACATTGTTAAAATTATAGGTTCCATGAAAAGTAGAAACATATTTAGTGCGCGTCATTAAACAAGCAAAATACGAACTCCATGCAGGCGCCCTACTTCGTACATGAAGAATATTTATACCAAATAATTTAATAATCCTTGCAAGACGAAAGATATTCAAAATTATGATTAAAGGGTTCTTTGAATGTACGGGAACTTTTATGACTTTAGTTTCATGTTCACTAACTTTCTTTATATTTTGTCCTGAATTTGTTGCAATGTAGGAATTATAATTTTTTTCTGTCAAATAATTTGCAACATCTACACAACCTTGTGAAGCCCCACTAACGTCAAGATTGGGTATAACTTGCAATACACAAATTTTTGATTGCATATAGTATTTCTAATAGTTAAATGCTTAATAGTAAATCATTATGCTTAATAATATAAAATATCATAAATCATCTCAAAACGATCAAATTGCATATTTGCATGAGAATCAGAATTCAGAGATCTCAATATTTTTTTTTGGAGGCTATAGCTCCAGTATGACTGGAACGAAAGCAACTGCTTTAAGTGCATGGTGTAAAAAGAATAATTTAAATTTCATAAGATTCGATTATTCAGGTCATGGATCGTCAGCAGGTGAATTTGAAGATGGGGGTATTAGCAAGTGGTCAGAGGAAGCTCATGAGATTTTCAATTTATGTAAATCAAAGATTAATATAATTATCGGGTCAAGTATGGGGGGTTGGATTTCTTTAATAGTAGCTAAGAGAAATCCCTTAACGATCAATGGATTAATAGGCATCGCATCGGCTCCTGACTTTGTAGTTGGAGAGTGGAATAGGTTGAGTAAAGAACAGAAAACTCAAATAAAAAAAGATGGAAAAATCATTATCAATTGGGACAAATATTCAGAAGATTATACGATAACTTATAAATTCTTAGAAGATGGCAAGAAGAATATGATATTACACGAGCCAATTAAAATAAAGTGTCCTATAAGATTGCTTCATGGGCGACTAGACCAAGTTGTAAGTTTTGAGACTTCTGAAAAAATTATTAATAAGATCGAAAGTGAAAATAAACAACTGAAAATAATTGAAGATGGTGATCATAGTTTGTCTAGAGATCAGGATCTAAAAATATTATTTCAAACAATTACAGAGTTAGCTCTGTGAATTCCACATTAAATAATTATTTTCTTCTAATCTTTCTTGGTGCAGTATGGGGTGCATCATTTGTTGCAATAAAATTTTGCAATTTAATGTTTAACCCAATTGAAGTTGGTTTTTTTAGAACGTTTATTGGTGCTTTGATATTATTATTGGCTGTTCTTTTTCGTTCAGGAAATTTAGAACTCTTTCAAAAAAATTCATTTACTTATGCAATCATAGGATTATTTAATGCAGCAATACCATTTACATTAATTCCATATGGGCTTATGTCGCTGCCAAGTAATATTGGAGTGATAATCATGTCTGCTAATCCTTTCTTAGCTCTTGTACTCGCACACTACTTTACTGAAGATGAAAAACTCAATTTGAGAAAAACAATTGGAACGATTATAGGCTTTTCAGGCGTCGTATTTGCTGTAGGTGTGCAGGTTTTTGTTACAGATATGTCAAGTTTTATTGGTGCCCTTGCTATATATCTTGCAGGTTGTTCATATGTGGTATCAAATTTAATTATCAGAAAAGTCTCGGACTTGCCGTCCGACATGGTAACAATGAATACGCTAGCGTGGGGAAGCATATGGCTTATTCCATTTATGTTCATTTATGCACAGCCAATGAGTTATGAAGTAAACACCGCAGCAATAACTGCTGTGATTTATTTAGGAATTATTCCTACGGGTTTAGCATTTAGCTTAAGGCAAGTTTTAATTCGCTCTGCAGGCACCACATTCATGATGCAAGTTGCTTATTTAATACCTGTTTTTGGGATATTTTACGGGTGGGCGTTGATGAATGAACCCTTGAAATTTTCACTATTAATTGGGGTTATTTTAGTCGTGATTGGTATCGCAATAAGCCGTTTACAAGTTGAAACAAATTCTGGAATTTAAGAAATTAACAATTAATAATTTTATTATAGCCCTCAATATATGTTGGGTACTTTAATATTACGCCTAATTCCTCCTTTATTAGTTTATTATTAACCTTTTTATTTTCAGTGAAGAAACTTTCTCTTTTTTCATCTTCACTTAATTCTGAGTATTGCACTTCTCGATCAATTATTATTCCTGTTTTCTCAGATATATATCTAACAACATCATTTAAAGATGATGGTAAATCATCAGCAACATTGTAAATACTTATGGGATTTGGTTTATTCATTGAAGCATTAATTATATTTACCAAGTCATCAATATAAATTCTCGAAAAAAAATGATTACCTTTAATTACATTAATAAAATTTCCTGAACTCATTCTATCTATAATATTTCTTTGCGGTCCATATATGCCTGCAATCCTGAATATATGAAGAGGAAGATCATATTTATTTGAAATATCAATCCATTGATCTTCTGCAAGTTTTCTATTGATGCCCCTAGTGAACTTTGTAAGAAGTTCAGAGTTCTCATTTACAAATTCACCTTTATGATCTCCATACACACTTGTAGCTGATAAATAACCAACCCACTTTAAATTTTTAAGAGATTGTAAGTCTTTATTGAAATTATTTAAAAACAGATCCCCATCATCACTGGGCGGAACTGAAATCAATAGATGGGTTATTTTATCACTGTATTCCTTTATTATTAAATTTGTTTCACTCGGTGCAATAAGTTCAATATTATCATTGATTAATTTCTTCTTTTCACAATTCCGAGAAGTTGCAATTATCTTGTTACTAATTAATAGCTTACACAAATGTTGAGAAGTATAACCATATCCATAAATAAAGATCATGATGCTAATCTAACCATTCTGCTTTAACATCTTTATCTACCTCTAAAGATATCTGCTCTTTTCTGAAATTATTGAAATCATGAGTATCTGCTATTTGTTTAAGAGCCCACACGGCCATTGACCTAACTAAGCTTGACTCATCATGAAGAAGGTCTTTTACATCCTCAATAAAAACCTTATTTTTACTATTTCCCACCGCAATCAATACATTTCTAATAAATCGATCCCTTCCAATCCTTTTTATACTTGATCCACTAAATTTCTCTCTAAATTGTGTATCATCAAGTTTGATAAAGGATTTGAGATCAGGTTCTATTAGTTCTGCTTTTGGATGAAAATTTTTTTCATTGGATAATTTTGCAAATTTATTCCACGGGCACACAGCTAAACAATCATCACATCCATAAATTCTATTTCCTATTAGAGACCTCAAATTTTTATCTATTTTACCTTTATGTTCTATTGTTAGATAGGAAATACATTTTCTCGCATCTAGCTTATAAGGTTCAATTATTGCCCCAGTAGGACATATGTCTATACAATCCGAACAGGAGCCACAATGATTTACCTCAGGTTCTGAAAATAAAATTTCTTTATCGACAAATATTGTTGAGAGGAACAGCCATGATCCAAAGTCTTTTGAAACTAGATTTGTGTGCTTTCCTTGCCAACCAATTCCTCCTAACATACCTATAGGTTTTTCCATTACTGGCGCTGTATCAATGAAATATTTATAATCACAATCATACAAATCTGAAATTTGTACTGATAAATGTTTTAAGTTTTTTTTGATAATTTTATGATAGTCGTTATTTCTTGAATATACTGATACAATTCCTTTTTCCTTATTTGATAAAAGCTCAAGTGAATTGCAATTAAAATTATAATTTACTCCAAGTACTATTATTGATTTTGCTTTGTCCCAAAGTGATTTTGGATTAGATCTCAGATGTGATCTTTCATACATCCATTTCATATCACCGTGATGGTTGTTATCTAAAAATTCATTAAGATGTTTTTTAAAATCTAATTTAGAGCTTACTGGTATAACTCCAAAAATATCAAAACCATTTTCTTTAATTATTTGATCAAGTTTTTTATAATTGCTCTCTGCAATTAATTGACCAGCTTCAATTTTTTTTCGAAACCCAGAGGTTGAACTAATATGTTGGCTATCTCTTTCGGACATACGTGAATAAATTTTAATTTTTCTGTTTCCCAGTTATCTAATATATTTTTGGCATGCAAACTTAATGTATTTTGATGGTGATTAAGAATAATTTGGTAAAGCTCATTTGTCCAATAATCCGAGGAAATTGTATCAAAGATTAATGTATCTGGATTTACTCTTAAATTAAAATTTTGATCCTCGTCATATATAAATGCCATACCACCAGTCATTCCGGCGCCAAAATTGTCTCCTGTTTTTCCTAATATTACAACAGTACCGCCAGTCATGTATTCGCATCCATTTGAACCACATCCTTCCACTACAGTTGTTGCACCTGAGTTTCTAACAGCAAACCTTTCACCCGCCTCACCAGCAGCATATAATTCGCCAGACGTTGCACCATACAGCACAGTATTTCCAATGATTGTATTTTCGTTACTGATTAAAGAACTATTTTTGTGAGGCCTAATTGAAATTGTAGCTCCAGATAGGCCTTTTCCAACATAGTCGTTTGAATCCCCAAAGAGGTTTATTTTTAATCCTTTAATTCCAAAAGCGCCAAGTGATTGTCCAGCTGATCCTGTGAGATTGATAGTCAAGTGCTCCTTCTTAACTTCAGTGTTTTTGAATGTTCGGTAAATAGTTGATGATAATCTAGTACCTACCGCTCTATCAGTATTTTTAATTGGATAATTTAATTCAGTTTTCTGTCCAGTCTGTAAAAATTTCGAGGCATCTTGAATAATTTTTTCATCAAGCGTAGAGCCTACGTCATTAATTGTAGAGTGATTGAAGTACTCAACATCTGGATCCTTCTCAGCTTGAATTAAAAGTGAATTCAAATCTAAATCATCTAAATGGGTTGATCCCCTTGATATTTGATACAATAAATCTGTTCTTCCAATAACATCATTTAAACTTTTCACACCTAAGTCAGCTAAAATTTCTCTGACCTCTTCTGCTATAAAGCTAAACAGATTAACCACTTTTTCTGGGCTACCTGAAAATCTTGCTCTCAAATCATCATCTTGCGTACAAACACCTACTGGACATGTATTTGAATGGCATTGCCTAACCATAATACATCCCATAGCCACTAAAGATGTCGTGCCAACTCCAAACTCTTCAGCTCCCATCATCGCAGCGATGACTACGTCTCGACCCGTCTTTATCCCACCATCTGTACGGAGTACTACATTCTGACGCAAGCCATTTAATGTCAGGACTTGATTTACTTCAGTCAAGCCCATTTCCCAGGGGATACCTGCATATTTAATACTTGTTTGTGGGCTTGCCCCAGTGCCACCATTGTGACCAGAAATTAGGATAACATCAGCTTTTGCCTTAGCAACTCCCGCAGCAATTGTTCCTATTCCAGAAGAAGCAACTAATTTAACACATACTCTTGCATTTGAGTTCACCTGCTTCAAATCATAAATAAGCTGAGCAAGATCTTCGATAGAATAGATGTCGTGGTGTGGAGGAGGACTGATTAATGTTACTCCTTGAGTTGAATGTCTTAATTTAGCAATTTCTGCTGTGACTTTAAAACCTGGTAATTGGCCTCCCTCTCCAGGCTTTGCCCCTTGTGCAATCTTAATTTCAATTTCTTCACAATTGTTAAGATATTCTGTAGTGACCCCAAATCTTGCAGAAGCTACTTGTTTAACTCTTGAATTTGCGCTATCTCCGTTCTCAAGTGGATATGATCGTTCAATCGATTCACCACCTTCACCCGAACAAGACGCTCCTCCAATTCTATTCATTGCAATTGCAAGTGTTTCATGGGCTTCTTTAGATAAAGCACCATGAGACATGCTTCCTGTTCCAAACCTTTTTCTAATTGACGTTATTGATTCAACTTCAGAAAGATCTAAATCAGTCTCTGCTTCCTTAAATTCAAGAAGATCTCTTATGTTGATTGGCGCAAAATTCCCCATTGAGCTAGAGTACTTTTTATACATATCATAAGAATCCTCAGCTACTGCCGTTTGAAGAAGATGTATTAATTTACCTTCATAAGCATGTGTTTCTCCTCCACTTCGATATCGATATATTCCTCCTATAGGCAGTGTTTGAACAGTATCTGAGTAAGCGTAATCATGTAATTCATTAAGTTTTTTCTCAATTCCAGTAAGACCTATTCCTGACATTCGGCTTTGCACACCAAGGAAATATTCATTTACTGTGGAACGGCTTAGACCTACTGCTTCAAAATTAAAACCGCCTCTATACGCACTAATAACGGATATACCCAGCTTAGACATTACTTTTAGGAGTCCTTGATCAATGGCTTTTTTATACCGATCAACACATTCCTCATAGGACATGTCATTAAATAAACCTTTCTGGTGCCTCTCATAGATACAGTCTTGCGCCAAATAAGGATTTACAGTTGTTGCCCCGACGCCAATTAATACAGCAAAGTAATGAGTATCAATGCATTCTGAAGATCTAACATGTAAAGAGACAAATGATCTTATTCCTTTTCGAGTGAGATCTGTATGAACTGCAGCGGTAATGAGAATTAATGGTAATGCAATTTTTTCTTCATCGGCATTAATATCTGATAAGACTATGTGAGACTTTCCACTTAGTACCGCAGTTTCAGCTTCTACCTGAATACGCTTAATTTCTTTTTTTAAATCAAATGACTTTTTTTCTACAGTACAATCAATATTTGTTGTTGTCTGTTGACCGCGTGATGAAATTTTTTTAAAAAAGCCATTAGTAATAAAAGGACTATCTATTACAAAAACATTTTCTTCGTATGGATTTGGATTCAAAATATCCTGGAGATTTCCAAATCTCGTTTTCAAACTCATTCTACTTTGCTCTCTTAGACTGTCGATGGGAGGATTTGTAACTTGGCTAAATTTTTGTCTAAAAAAGTGTGATAATGGTCTGTACTTATCCGACAATACCGCTATTGGCGTATCATCACCCATGCTGCCAGTAGATTCTTTCGCATCCGAAACCATTGGGTGCAGGATGAGTTCAAGTTCCTCCATCGTATACCCAGCAGCAATCATTTTCTTTCTTAACTTAGCTTGATCAGTAACCGTTGATTCCTTGGAAATTTTAACTCGTTTATCTAATCGAATTATTTTTTTGACATACTCTTCATATGGCGCTTCAGATGCCAAACGATCTTTCATTTCATGATCTCTAAATATTTTACCTTCTTTAAGATTAATGCCAATAATTTCGCCTGGCCCTAACTTGCCTTTTTCTATAATTTTAGACTCATCTACTGTCACCATTCCTGTTTCAGAGCCTACATAGATAAGATTATCTCGGGAAATTGAGTATCTCATAGGTCGTAATCCATTTCTGTCCATACCTCCGACGATCCAATTGCCATCAACTGCTGCTATTGCAGCAGGACCATCCCAAGGTTCAACAATAGCATTTGAAAATTCATACATATTTCTATGCTCAATCGGCATAAGCTCACTTCTTTTTGACCAGGCTTCTGGTATTAAAAGAGTTTTTACAAGAGGAACAGATCTTCCTGCCCTTACATATAGCTCAAAAGCTGAGTCTAAGGCTGATGAGTCTGAAACATTCTTTTCAATAATTGGCTTAACTTGCTCACTGTCATCTCCAAAAATTTCAGTAGTAATTCGTGTTTCGTGGTTTCTCATCCAGTTAGTATTTCCTGATATTGTATTAATTTCACCGTTATGAGCTAACATTCTAAAAGGTTGTGCTAAACCCCAGGACGGAAAAGTATTTGTTGAGTACCTTTGATGAAATACGGCAAAAGATGAAATAAATTCTTCATTCGCTAGGTCAGGATAAAAAATTGATAGTTGTTCGGCTAAGAAAAGTCCTTTGTAGATAATTGATTCGAAACTCAATGAGCAAACATAGAAACCATTGATTTGCTGTTTTGCTATTCTTTTTTCTAGCCTTCTTCTAACAAGGTATAACTCTTTTGCAAAATCAAATTCTTTATCTCTTTTTATAGTATTTACGAACATAACTTGCTCAATCTCAGGGCGAGTCGAGTTTGCTTTTTCGCCGATTACACTATTATTTATTGGAACCTGCCTCCAGCCATAGATGTAGTAACCATGATCTAGCAGTTCGGACTCAATAATTGTTCTACATTTTTCGAGTGCTGCATAATCGTTCCTTGGAAGAAACATCATGCCAATCCCGAGAGGGTCATCTCTTTTTTCATGGCCTGTCTTAGCTATCTCATCGTCAAAAAAATTATAAGGAATCTGGGTAAGTATTCCTGCTCCGTCACCAGTCTTTCCATCAGCATCAACGGCACCTCGATGCCATACAGCCTTAAGGGCATCAATACCACCTTGAACAACTTCACGTCTTTGTTTACCATCTACAGAAGCTACAAAACCTACACCACAAGAGTCATGTTCATGTAGAGGATTATAAAGAAAGGCATCCTCTAGGTTTTTTTTATTTTTTAAATATCTGTTTAATTCATTTGTCATGAGGCTTTAGTGTTAATATTTTTTACGTTATTTTTTTCTTCAATATAGCTATGAATAGAATTTGCTACATCTCGCCCGTCTCTGATTCCCCAAACTACCAAAGAAGCTCCTCTGACGATATCGCCCGCAGCAAAGACACCCTCAACACTAGTCATCATAGTATTGAACCCTACACGAACCGTACCCCACTTCGTGACTGGAAGTTCTTCAACTTCAAACATTTTTGGCAAATTTTCTGGGGAAAAACCTAGAGCAGTAATTACTAAATCAGACTCTAATTCAAAATCAGAATCTGCAATCTCCTGAGGTGTTCTTCTACCGTCAGAATCTGGTTCACTTAACTTCATTTTTATGCAGTTTAAGAGGTTGGCGTTATTATCGCATTCAATTTTTTTTGGAAGGGATTGCCATAAAAATTCTACACCTTCTTCCTCAGCGTTTTTAACTTCCCTTGCCGAGCCAGGCATATTTTCCTTATCTCTTCGGTAAAGACACTTAACAGATTTTGCTTCCTGTCTAATTGCTGTCCTTACACAGTCCATAGCTGTATCCCCACCACCTATCACAACTACATTCTTACCTTTAGCGTTGAGTAATCCGTTATCAAAAGCCTCTACACTATCTCCCAAGCCTTTTCGGTTCGATGCAATAAGAAAATCCAGAGCAGGAATAACTTTGGATGCATCACCTTCTAGAGAAATTTCTCTTGCTTTATAAACTCCTGTTGCAATTAATACAGCATTATGCTTTTTTTGAAGATCCGAAAATTGAATATCTTTTCCAATTTCAGTGTTTAGATGAATCCTGATATTTGAGTCTTCAAGATATTTCATTCTTCTTTGAACAATATCTTTTTCAAGCTTAAAATTTGGAATTCCATAAATTAGTAAACCACCAGCACGGTCATAGCGATCATATACGTCAATTTTATAACCTCTTTTTCTTAATTCCTCAGCTGCAGCAAGACCCGCAGGACCCGCACCAATGATACCGATGCTATTTTCTTTTTCTAAATATTCAGGAACTTTGATCGGTTTAATCCATCCCTTTTCGAACGCATTGTCAGTTAAATATTTTTCTACTGATCCAATAGTGACTGAACCATGGCCTGATTGCTCAATAACACAGTTTCCTTCACACAATCGATCTTGCGGACAAATTCTTCCGCATATCTCTGGCATATTATTTGTGCTCGAAGATATTTGGAAAGCCTCTTCAAGTCGGTCCTCCGCTGCAAGCTTAAGCCAATCAGGAATATGATTATGCAAGGGACAATGAACGGTGCAATATGGTACACCGCACTGAGAGCAACGACTTGATTGCTCTTTAGCGCTGTTCTTTATAAAGTTCTCATAAATCTCCCCAAAATCTTTTTTTCTATTTTCTGAGGACCTTTTTTCAGGGTATTCTTGATTTAAATTTGTAAATTTAAGCATAACGCTATTTATATGTCATAATGTATGACATATTTAGATTCCTCTCATTTAGATAAACTTCTTATAACATTTAAAACATATAATAATAGTCATATAGTATGACACAGTTTAAGTTTTTCTTGCCTAAATGGCGTAAAACACTATTTTTTGAATTATTATGGCTTTTTTACCAATACTACTATTAGGAATTATTCAGGGTATTACCGAGTTTTTGCCTATTTCAAGTTCTGGACATTTATTAATTGCTGCTGAAATAATGAGTATTCCCGAAAGTCTGATGTTGGATGTAAGCCTGCATTTGGGCTCTCTTTTGGCTGTCATCATCTATTTTAGAAATGATATTAAAGTATTAGTTTTTCTGCTTTTTCCATTCAGCATCAAGTTAAGTAAGGATGAGAAAAATCTAGCTTTCTGTCTCATTGTTGGAACATTGCCTATTGTGATTGTGGGAGGCTTACTTTTTCTTACAGGTTATGCTGACATTTTAAGGAATATAAAAATTGTTGGACTAGCAACAATAATTTTTGGACTTCTTCTCTATTATTCTGATAGTTACACTAATGCCAATACTAAAGGCATTGAGAGATTATCAATAAAAAGTGCTCTCATCATTGGTCTTTTTCAAATACTAGCGATTATACCTGGGGCAAGTAGAGCGGGAGTTGTGTATTCAGGTTCAAGAATAATTGGTTTAAATAGAATTGAAGCTGCAAAGCTTTCCATTTTACTATCAATTCCAGTAATTTTAATTTCTTCTGCTATACCAATTCTTAATCTTATAGAGTCACCAACAAGCACTAATATTTCTTCTAGCTTTTTTGGATTTTTTATCTCATTTTTTGTAGCTTATATTTCAATCGACTATTTACTTAAATGGTTGAAAAAAAATACTATGAAACCATTTGTTATCTACCGAATTGTTATAGGAACACTTATCTTAATTTATCTTTAGAAATTAGGAAATATAATTACTTATGATATCTCTTGATGATTTTGCAGTTATTCCTAACGAACTGAGAGTGTATGGAGTATCAGATACTATGTTGTCTTTCTTTAACATCTTGACTTGATCAAATGTAATCATAGGAGATGGTGATAATTTCATTAATAATGCGGTAACATTTGCAAAAGATAGAGGAAGAGGAAGGATAATTCTTTTGATTTTTAATGTGTTTAAAATTAATTGATAAATTTCTTTAAGCGTCATGACTTCAGGTCCTCCAAATTCATAGATCTTTCCTGCTACTACTTTATCGTCTAAAAGTTTGATTAGCCCCTCGGCTATATCCTTTACATACACGCATTGAAACTTGTTATTGCTAAACAAGGGAATGATTGGAAGAAGCTTTACCAGTTTTGACTGCAAGGTGAAAAATCCATCGCCAGGCCCAAAAACAATCGATGGCCTAATTATTGTTGCATGTGAAAAATTATCTAAAATATTCTTTTCACCTATTCCTTTAGATACTTGGTATTTTGCATCGCTATCAATATCAGCACCTATAGATGAAAAGTGAATTAAATGTTCGATTTTGTGTTCAGAGCATATTTTTGCAACGTTTTTTGGTCCAACTGCATGGCAATTATTAAAAGTCTGATCACCTGAAGATTCATTAAGTATACCTACAAAATTAATGACAATATCAGATCCAATTATATGAGGTTCAATAGTGTGTTTTAAATTAATATTTCCCTTAATTATATCTAGTTGATCAATGGGACCCATCATTCTTAAATGCCCAGCAAGATGGGTATTTCTGCATATAATTTTTAATTTATGCCCGAGTTTTAGTAATTCTGAAATGCAATATTTGGCTAAAAAACCAGAACCTCCAACTATAGTAATTCTTTTTTGCTTCATATTTGATAAATATACCTTATGTACTTCACTGAAATAAGTTAATTTTCATACAATGCAAACAATTTTACATAAAAACGATTTGGCAGATGATGTTGAATTTTCAGATCTTATAGCTGCTGATTGTGAAATGATGGGTTTGCAGCCTGATAGAGATCCTTTATGTCTAATACAACTATATGACGGTCAAGGCGATTGTCATTTAGTACAATTTATTGATAAAAAATTTGAGGCTCCCAATCTTAAAAAGCTACTGAGTAGCAATAAGACATTCATTTTTCATTATGCAAGACATGATTTAGCAGCAATTAAGCATGACTTAGATGTTATGATTAAAAGTGTTTACTGCACAAAGCTAAGTTCAAAAATTGCCCGAACGTACTCACAAGGTCATGGATATAAAGATTTATGTAAAGAACTTCTAAATATTGATATTTCAAAAAAACAGCAATCAAGCGACTGGTCAAATCCTGATTTAACCAAAGAACAAATCAATTATGCTGCAACTGATGTAATGCACTTGCATGCTATAAAAACTAAACTAGATGAAATTCTCAAAAGGCAAAATAGAGAGCAACTTGTCGAGTCATGCATAAAGTTTCTGCCAATTAGAGTTGAACTTGATTTAAGAGGTTGGGAAAATGATATTTTTTCTCATTCCAATTGATACTATATATGAGCACAAATAGGATTAAAAGTTACGGAAAATCAGTTATAGAAACAGAAATATCTGGGGCTAAAAAACTATTTAAGACAATCAATTCAGATTTTGCAAAAGTAATTAGCAAACTATCAAAAATTAAGGGAAAGGTAATAATCACGGGTGTAGGAAAATCAGGACATATTGCCAGCAAAATTTCAAGTACAATGAGCTCAACAGGTACACTTTCTCAATATTGCTCTCCAACAGATATGAGTCATGGTGATTTAGGAATAATATCTAAAAATGATGCCATAATAATTATATCTAATTCTGGTAAGAGTGAGGAATTCAAATCTTTATTAGATTTTACAAAAAAAAATAAGGTTTTTGTCATAGGGATCACATCAAATGCAAAAAGTACTCTATATAAATTATGTGATATTCCATTATTAATTCCAAATTCAAAAGAAGCATGTTCAATAGGCTTGGCCCCTACAACTTCAACCACTATGTCATTAATTTTAGGCGACGCAATCTGTGTATCTTTGATGAAGGTTAAGAATTTCAAGCTTAAAGATTATAAAATGATACATCCTGGAGGCGCTCTGGGCGCCAATATGCTTCAGGTTGAAGACATAATGCATACAGGGAGAAAAATCCCAATAGTTCGTGAAAATTCTTCAATGAAATCTGTCATTGTTGAAATGACAAAAAAATCATTTGGTCATGTGGCAGTAAGAAACAGAGAAAATAGACTAATAGGAGTAATTACCGATGGGGATTTAAGAAGACATATTAGAAAAGCAATATTAGATGTAAATGTGAAAGAAATTATGTCCTCAAATCCAATGCTAATATGCAAAGAAGAATTAGTTAATAATATCCTTGAAAAAATGAATGCAAATAAAATTACGTGTTTATTTGTAGTAAACAATTTAAAGGAGAAGAAACCAATAGGTGTAATCCATATCCATGACTGTATTCGATATGTTAATTAAGAATACTGCTAAATTAACTATCTTCTTTTCATTTATATCAATTTTATTTCAGTCTAATCTATTTTCTAATGAAAACCTTGAAATTGAAATAGATAAACCAAAATTTTCTGAAAAAGGTCTTGATAATAGACTTTATGAAATCAAGGCCGAAAAGGGAATCCAGAGAGAAGGTAATTTAGAGTTATATATTGTCGAAGGCAAACTAAGGACTGAATCTGGTATTTGGATATATTTAAATGCTAGAAAGGGCAACTTTGACCAAGTAGACAATTTAATAGAACTTAATGGGAAAATAAACTTCTATACTGATGAAGAAGATAGGTTTCAGTCTGACAATGCATTATTTTCAATTAATGATAATTTAGTTGAATTTAATAAGAATGTTAAACACATTAGGGGTAACAATATTATAACAGCCGATGAGTCAAAAATAAGAAGTAATTTTAATCATATTGTCTATATGGGTAATGTTAGTACTTTCTATAATATAGATTAATATATGCTTAAAAACTTTTTTATTACTTTCCTATTCATTTTATTTGCCAATTCTGCCAATGCTAAACAAATAAAAATTATATCTGATAAATTAGAAATTATAAGAGCGGATAATATTTCAATTTTTTCTGGGAACGTATATGCCGTAGAGGGTAATTTAAAAATTTGGTCTGAAAAATTAATTATGACCTCAAGCAAAGATGAGACGGAAGTTAAGGAAATTAATGCCCATGGTAATGTAAAAATAAT
>CACLBX010000020.1 GCA_902605215.1 uncultured Pelagibacteraceae bacterium | reverse complement strand
ATTGCTGTAATGAACGAGGGAGAAATTGAGCAGATAGGACCCTGTGATGAAGTTTACAATAATCCATTAACCCCTTTTGTCGCAACTTTCGTTGGAGAAAACAATCCTTTATTTGGAAAGGTAAAAGAGATCAATCATAATAAGGTTAAAATAGAAACCCCTGATGGTGATTTCTTATCGACAATGAATGAAAATAAGAAATTGAACATTGGGGATGAAGCAATTGCTTTTGTAAGACCTGAGTCATTATTTATACCAAGAGATGGAGATAATTTTGATAATCAAATTGATGTAAATATTGAAAGTTTTGAGTTTGAAGGAAATATAAAAAATTTTTACGCAACGTTAAAATCAGGAACTAGGATCAAGTTTTCTATACCAAATGCCATTGATACTTCATCTATCTCGTCAGGTACAAAACTACAACTTGGCTTTGAATCTATAAAGTCATCAATTCTACCTAAAGCGCAATTAGCCATAGATTAAATATGGGAAATTATTTATTCACGCAGCCATTTTTTAAAAAGAACGGTAAGGCCGTTGCTATTTATTTCTTGGTAGCAATAGTTTTTTGGTTCGTTTTTCTCGTCATAATTCCTCAACTATACATGCTGGACTTATCTTTTAGATCAAATGTCCCACCGTTAGCGCGAGGAGGGCCTCAAGATTTTTATACAATGGAGCATTATCAGCATTTTGTTTTTGGATCAAAAACATCACTTGATGCATTTAATTTTGTTGATCTTGGAGTTTTTGGAAGAACTATTCTTGTGTCAATAATGGTCACTATCGCAAATTTATTATTTTGTTATCCAATTGCTTTTTATATAGCTAAAATTGCTAATCCAAGTACTGCTAGACTATTAATTGTCTCTTTAATAATACCATTCTGGATCAATGAACTTTTAAGGTCTTTTGCTTTAAGAATACTCTTTGCGAATGAAGGAGTTATAAATAATTTTTTGACTGGAATAGGAGTAATTGATCAAAGTATTTTATTTATTACCTATGACATAGGACTATATACAGGCCTGGTATACGCATACATTTTATTAATGATGTTTCCTCTTTATAACGCTATTGAGAGCTTAGATATTAATCAGATAGAGGCTGCAAAAGATTTAGGTTCCTCCTCTTTAAGGACGCATTGGAGGATAGTAATTCCTCATGCAAAGCCAGGAATTGTATCAGGATGCACAATGGTATTTATGTTGACTGTGGGTGCACTTGCGACACCAGTAGTCCTAAGTAGTCCAAATACTCTATGGTTTCCACAGCTCATTTACCAGTGGTTCAACATGAATGATAACTGGTCTCGTGGATCAGCCTATTCAATTATTTTATTAATTATTTCAGTTATTTTTGTTTTAGCAATGATGCGAATTTTTAAAGTTAAGATTGGTGAAATTATAAAATGAAACCAACATACTTTATTAATTTCATGATGGGCATGTATATCTTTATATTTTTTGCCTACTTATTTGGTCCGTTGATCGTCATGAGCATTACAGCGTTTAACTCTGCTGAGTTTCCATCAATCTCTCCATGGGAGTGTTTTAGCTTTAGATGGTTTAATGAAGGAAAAATTGCCTACGACGGACAACATCTAGCAGGTCTTCTTTCAGATTGGCGTTTACACGATGGAATCATTAGTAGTTTAATTATTGGGGCTGGCGTGGTATCACTTTCTGTGCCAATTGGCATGGCAGCTGCCATTGTCCTAACGCAAGTTCGATCTCAGTTAAGAGATATTTATTATTCAATCTCTATTATGCCAGTTTTATTTCCAGGTGTGATTATTGGTATATCTACAGTAGTTTTATGGGACCGGATTGCAGGACTTGGAGGAGATGGATTTATTTCGGATGTGGGAAGAAATGGAATCTTTCTCACAATTTTAGCACAAACATGTTTTATCTCTACTTATTGCTTTTTAATTTTTGTAGCAAGGCTTCAAAGATTTGATCAAACACAAGAAGAAGCTGCATTAGATTTAGGCGCAACTCAAACGCAAGTTTTCTTTAAAATCTTAGTACCTTATTTAATGCCAGCGATTGCATCAGCAGCGGTAATTGCCTTTTTGTTTTCCTTTGAAAACTACAATACGACTGTATTTAGTATTTTATCTGATCAAACATTAACTACAGTAATTGCTTCCAAAGTAAGGCTTGGAATAAGCCCAGCACTGAGTGCATTGGCCTTAACCATCATTGCATTAACTATAATCGCAGCAGTCACATACGAAATATTGAGACGAAGAAGTGAGAAAAAATACGCACAATCTCAAGAAATATTTGTAAAAGAGAAAGCGGCTTCTGGTAGAATTAATAAAGAGTACAAAGCAGGTTTTAAAGTTCCTAAGGGTATAGTTGCAATCTTGCTTGTGTTAGTTTTTGCTACTTATGGAGCGACGCAAATTGTAAAGAATGATCTTTACGGACAGTCTTGTATTGATGCCGCGGATAAGGAAAAAAAATCAAAATTCCTTGAACAATTGCAAACCTTAGAGTCTAATGAACTAACTGAAGAAGAACTCTCAGGAGGATCTTTAGGAGGAACGGAAGATTACGGTGATATTTTTGGAGATCCATCACTATTTCAAGATTTTGGAGGATTTGATTAAACTTTATGACTGATAAAAAAGAACCTATTCAACCAGTAAGTGGTACTGTTGTTCCAAGATATGCTGGACCTTCTACTTTTGCGCGTTTACCGGAATTAAGAGATGTTGAGCAGTGTGATGTTGCAATAATTGGTGTACCATTTGATGCTGGAACAAGCTACAGGCCAGGAGCTAGGTTTGGTCCTCAGGCCGTTCGACAAGCTTCTCGCCAATTAAGAACAAATTATCATCCGGATTATGATGTTGAACCATTTAAGGTTCAGCAAGTTGCTGACGCAGGAGACATTGCCTGCAACCCATTTGATATTGATGAGGCTATAAAGCAAATTGAAAAAGGAGCTGATGATTTTCTCTCAAAGGCAGGAAGCATTGTCACAATAGGCGGTGATCACACAATTGCATTGCCCCTTTTAAGATCTGTTAACAAAAAAGTTGGGGGTCCAGTTGCTTTAGTTCATTTTGATGCTCATTTAGATACGTGGGATACTTATTTTGGCGCACCTTACACTCATGGAACTCCATTTAGGCGAGCTAGGGAGGAAGGTTTATTTTTAGATGATGCTTCAATGCACATTGGTATTAGAGGGCCTTTATATAGCACTAATGATCTAAAAAATGATAGAGAGCTAGGATTTAAAACAATACATTGCGATGAATTTCAAACTAACTCAATTGATCAAATTGTTCAGAGAATTAAAGATAGAATTGGAGACAACCCTCTATACATATCTATTGATATCGACGTGTTAGATCCCGCTCATGCTCCAGGAACAGGAACTCCAGAAGTAGCTGGCATGACCACAAGGGAAATTTTGAATGTGTTACGTGGTCTTGCTGGATCTCAACTTGTTTCAGCCGATGTAGTTGAAGTTGCGCCAGCCTATGATCATGCTGAACTAACATCTACTGCAGCAGCTACAATAGTTTACGAACTGATAAATATTATTGCTCGAAATCCAAAGTAATTATTTTATTTCAAACCAAATGGGGACATGATCAGAAGGCCGCTCCAGACCTCTGAATTGCTTTTCAATTTGACAATCAGTTATTCGATCTGTTGCACTTGGTGTTGATAAGAAATGATCAATTCTAAGACCATTATCTTTTTCCCATGAGCCGCGTGAGTAGTCCCAGTAAGTAAATTCAAATTCTTTTGAATTAAATACTCGAAATACATCAGTTAGCCCAAGGTTGATTATTTCTCTAAAAATTTTAATTGAGTCAGGGTGATGAAGAGCATCATTTTTCCATTTTTCAATATTCACAGCATCACCACGATTAGGAATTATATTATAGTCCCCTCCAAAAATTATAGTCTCTTGATTATCAATTTTCTTTTTTGCATAATCTTTAAGTCTTTGCATCCAATCGAGTTTATAAGGAAATTTTTCAGTATCTACTGGATTGCCATTAGGCAAATAAATCGTAGCGATACTGAAAGGATCACTATCTTTAATTTTTACTTCAATAAACCTTGCTTGCTCATCTTTCGTATTTCCAGGAAGCTCATTGGCTATAAGCTCCATGGGAATTTTCGATAGTATTGCAACACCATTATAAGATTTTTGGCCTTTTGTTATAATTTCAAAGCCCATTTCCTTAATATCGTCAAATGGAAAAGTTTCGTCTGTTGACTTAGTTTCTTGAAGCATGATGACATCAGGATCAATAGTTTCTTTCAACTGTACAAGATGAGGTAAGCGAACTCTGATTGAATTGACATTCCAACTAACTATTTTAGTCATAATAAATCTATTGTTGTTTTTATAGGATTCTTAAAGTAATCAATTATTATAGGATATAATTTAAATATATAGTTCGCAACTAATGAGTATTTCAAAAGATTTATCTTTACTATCTTCATCTCCTGAAACATCAAAAGGAAGATTGATTAAGGAAAGCTATAGTCAGACTCGGTCTGAATTTCAAAGAGATAGAGATAGAATATTGCACTCAGCTGCGTTTAGAAGACTTAAACATAAAACTCAGGTCTTTGTTTCTCATGAGGGTGATCACTATAGAACAAGACTTACTCATTCTCTTGAAGTATCTCAAATTGCACGATCAATATGCAGGGTTTTTAATCTGAATGAGGATTTGGCCGATACACTGTCCATTAGCCACGATATAGGACATCCACCATTCGGACACGCAGGAGAAGATGCTCTTTCTTCGTCAATGAAAAATTACGGAGGGTTTGATCATAATGATCAGGCGATAAGGATAGTGCACTTACTTGAAAAAAAATATTTTAATTTTGATGGTTTAAATCTTACATGGGAGACGTTAGAAGGCCTGGTAAAACATAATGGTCCAATAAAAGAAAATATTCCTATGACGATTAATGAATTAAATAATAAATTTAATTTACAATTAAACGAGTTTCCATCTTTAGAGGCTCAAATATCAGCAATTGCAGATGATATTGCTTATAATAATCATGATTTAGATGATGGCCTCAGAGCAGGATTCTTTTCTTACGATGAGCTAGCTAATCTTCCACTAATAGGTGATATAATTAAAAGCTTTCCACCAGAATTTGAGTCATATGAGATGCAAAGGATAAATAATGAGATTACGCGAAAATCTACAGCAATTATGATCAAAGATGTAATGAATACTATTGATGAACATGTGAGCAAGCTGTCCATTAAAACTGCCAATGATGTAAGGTTGCAAAATCAATTAGTTGCTGATTTCTCGCCCGATATGAAGGAAAAAGTTAGTTCCATAAAATCTTTCCTTTCATCTAAAATGTATAACCATGATAAAGTAAAGACGATGACACAAAATGCTCATAAGATAATTACATCATTATTTGAATTATTCATGAACGCTGACGACAAGATATACAGCAAATATCTACTAAATTATGAAAATGAAAATCATAAATCAAGAATGATTTGTGATTTTGTTGCAGGTATGACAGATAATTTTGCACAAACAATATATAATAAGCACATTAATTGATGTCCGATATCTTTCATTTTTATAAGTCTATTATCTCAAAGGAATTTGTATCAAATTTTAAATTACCAGAGCAAGCTATAAGCGAAAGTTCTTTTGTTGTTGAGAGTCCAAAGAACGAAGACAATGGAGACTTAAGTACTAATATTTGCATGGTTTTAAGTAAAGAGCTCTCCGAACCACCGATTAAAATTGCTGAAATTCTTAAAACCTCTCTCGAAAAATACTCGGAATTTGAACAACTAGAGATTGCAAAACCTGGTTTTCTTAATTTTCGCGTCAATAAGTCAGTTTGGTATAAATTTCTAAGTGAGAAATTAAATAGTAGTGAACTTTATGACAAAAATATAGGCAATGGCCAAACAATTAATGTGGAATATGTCTCGGCTAATCCAACTGGACCATTACACATAGGCCACTGTAGAGGCGCTGTATTTGGAGATGTATTATCAAATTTACTTACATCTACAGGTTACGATGTAATAAAAGAATATTACGTAAATGATGCGGGAGTTCAAATTAATTACTTAGCTGACTCAGTTATTATCAGAATTAAAGAAATGCTAAATCAGCGAAACGAAAATAATTATCCGGATAATTTTTATCCTGGCGAGTATCTTATCGACGTTGCTAAAAAAATAATTGATACAAATGGGGATAAAATTTTAGAGCAAGATAATTCATTTGAATTAATCAAAGATGAAAGTGTAGCTTTGTTATTGGATTTGATAAAAGCAGATTTAAAACTTTTATCTATCGAGCAAGATCACTTCATATCTGAAAAGAAACTAATTGCTGAGGGAAAGATTGATGATGCTATTGCAAAATTAAAAGATTTAGACCTTATTTATGAAGGCATCTTAGATAAACCAAAAGGAAAGCAAATTGAAGATTGGGAGCCACGAGAACAAATGCTCTTTAAATCTTCAAATTACGGCGATGAGACCGATAGACCTTTACAGAAATCAAACGGTGAGTGGACTTATTTTGCAAACGATATTGCTTACCATTTTGATAAGTACCAACGAGGTTCTCAGAAATTAATAGATATTTGGGGCGCAGATCATGGTGGGTATATAAAACGCATGAATGCATCAATAGTTGCTCTAACTAATGATAAAGCAGAGTTTTCAGTTAAATTATGTCAAATGGTGAAATTAATAAGTGATGGGAAGCAACTGAAAATGTCAAAAAGATCAGGTGATTTTATAACAATTAGAGAATTAGTTGATGAAGTAGGCAGTGATAGTATTAGATTTATGATGTTGTATAGAAAAAATGAGGCTCCGCTAGAATTCAACTTTCAGAAAGTTACAGAGCAATCAAAAGATAATCCAGTATTCTACGTTCAATATGCTCATGCAAGAATTTGTTCAGTTATAAGGAATCTTGAAGACTACAAATTTGACCTAGATCTAAATGATTTTGATAACTGTAACTATGAACAGTTGAAGGAAGATGGAGAGCTATTTTTATTAAAAAAAATAATGAATTATAGCAGCATTATAGAAACCTCGGCTACATTAGAGGAACCTCATAGAATATCTTACTATTTGTACGATTTAGCTTCAGCACTTCATTCATTGTGGAATCAAGGAAAGATTGATAAAGAAAAAAGGTTTATTGATGAAAACAACATTGAAAGAACTTATGCAAGGATTGCACTTTTAATGCTTACAAAACGCACTTTAAAATCTGGTCTTGACATATTAGGTGTTTCTGCACCTGAAGAAATGCAGTAGCATGAAACTTGCAATCATTTCGACTGTTTGCATTTCAATTATTATTTTAATTGGTTTTTGGTTATTTTATGACACTGAATATACTGATGAAATTATTTCAATTAGTGGAAATTTAGATAATTATAGAATTATACCCGAGGATACTGGGGGTCTAGAAATTCCAGATTTAAATATTTATGAACTCGGCGATTAAGCGATATAATGAATAGTTATCTACCCATTATATGTGGAATATCAGGAACTGAATTATCTAACGAAGAAATAAAGTTTTTCGAACAGTATAAACCTTGGGGCGTAATTCTTTTTGAAAGAAATTGCAGTGATATTAACTCCATTAAAAGACTAACAGCAGATCTCAAAGAAATAAATCATATTAATCTGCCTATATTAATTGACCAAGAGGGTGGAAGGGTCTCTAGATTAAATCTTGATAATATAAAAAAATTTAAAACAAGTGACTTTTTTGGAAAATTAATCGAGAAAAATTTTGATCTTGGATTAAGGCTTCTAGAATTAAATTCAATTATGATGGCCAGTACTTTGAAAGAGCTTGGCATTAACAGCAACACTATTCCCGTACTAGATTTACCTGCAAATGAAGAGAGCGGAATAATTGGCGACAGAGCATACTCAACTAATGAGAACATTGTAAGCGCAGCAGGAAAAGCAGTAATTAAAACTTTAACATCAAATGGAGTTGCGCCTATAATGAAACATATTCCGGGTCACGGGAAAGCAAAAGTAGATAGTCATCTTGAAATGCCAATGGTTGACACTGATGAAATACTTTTAGAAAAATACGATTTCAAACCATTTACTGAAAATGCAGAGGCACAATTGGCAATGACCGCTCACATTAAATTCAATAAAATTGACTCAGATAATATTGCCACTTTTTCAAAAACAATAATTAACAAGGTTATTAGGCAGCACATGAAATTTAAAGGACTGTTAATGACTGATGATTTGTCAATGAAGGCAGTGGATTGCGAGCCGGTTAATGCAGCGGTTAAATCCCTCGACGCAGGTTGTGATCTGGTTCTTCACTGTAATGGAAACATCAATGAAATGAATATGATAGCTGAAAGAATTAAAGAAGAATTTAAGCCAATAACTATCCCCAATGCTATAGAAGACATATACGATCAACCTGTTTCAATGCACAAGGATAAAGCTGAAAGTGAATTTGAATACCTGCTAAGCCAAGCATAGGTTATTTTCGTCGAATTAAACATTCTTCTGCTGTATAATAAGGAATCAATCTGTTAAAAAAATGGAAGATATTTCAAATACTTATAGAGAAACAAGTCCTGTAGTCGACTCTGATCCTGATGACTTAATCGTTAACTTAGACGGCTTCGAAGGCCCTTTAGATGTACTGCTTACATTAGCAAAATCTCAAAAAGTAGATTTAATGAAAATATCTATTCTACAGCTGACAGAGCAATATTTGGAGTTTATTGCCAAAGTGAGAGATAGAAACCTAGAACTTGCCGCTGATTATTTAGTTATGGCGGCCTGGATGGCATTTTTAAAATCAAACCTACTAATACCAAGAGAAGAAACTGGCGAAGAGCTAAGCGCAGAGGAAATGGCCGAACGATTAAAATTCCAATTAAAAAAACTTGAAGCCATAAGACAAGTGTCACAAAAACTAATGAGTTTGCCTAAATTAGGAATTGATTTTTTTAATAGGGGTATGCCTGAAGGAATACGTTTAATCAGAACGCCTGAATACTACTTGGACTTATATGACCTTCTTAAATCTTATGCTGATCAGAGGTACAGAACTGCTTATTCTTCAATGACAATAGAAAGGCCCCAAGTTTTTGCGATGGAAGATGCACTTGTAAGATTGCAAAGAATGGTTGGTGAGGTTCCTGAGTGGACAAGATTAGAAAAATTTCTTCCGAAGGAATTTTCACAAGGTAAAAATGCACGATCTGGGGTAGCGGGAACTTTAGCTGCGGCAATGGAACTGGTAAGGGAAGGTGTCCTTGAAGTACAACAACTCGTACCATTTGGTCCAATATTTATAAAAAATAAGAAACAAGATGATTTTCTAAATTAAAATTAATATGAGTAAAGAAAACCAAGCTGACAATATAATGAATTTTCCATCCGAGCATATGGACAATCTAAGAGTTCTTGAAGCACTGTTATTTGCTGCGAGTGAACCATTAGATGCAGAGAGTATGAAAGCTCGTCTTCCAAAAGGGTCGAACTTAAATAAACTTTTAAGTTTATTAAAAGCTCAATACGAAAATAGGGGTGTAAATTTAGTTAAAACAGGAAATAAGTGGAGCTTTAAAACTGCCCAAGATTTATCATCAATGATGAAAAAAGAAAAAATTGTTCAAAGAAAGTTATCTAAAGCTGCTACTGAAACTCTTTCAATCATAGCCTATCATCAACCTGTAACTCGAGCTGAAGTTGAAGATATAAGAGGTGTTCATTTTAGCCCTGGAACACTTGATGTATTAATGGAGTTAAACTGGGTTAGACCGATTGGTAGGAAGAAGGTTCCAGGAAGACCAATTATTTATGGAACTACAGAGAGATTTTTAGAGTACTTCCAACTTGAACAAGTATCTGATTTGCCTGGGTTAGAAGAGCTTAAAGCCGCTGGATTACTTGAGAGCAGGCTTCCTCCAAATCTCGACATCAAAGAGCCTCAGGAAGTAGATCAAAGTCAGATAGAACCCTTCGGAGAAGATGAAAATATTGACGATTTAATTCAAAGTGGACACGAAGCCGAGTAACATTTAGCCTTCATTTAGTGATCAGGTTTTTCTCATTCATATATATTTTTTTAGCTATTTTTTTAATTGGAGCATATACATTTGCTGATCCTTCTCTGCCAGGGGGCAAAACTTCAAATCAAGTTGAAAATAAAAACAGTTTCTCACTTTCATCAAGAAATCTTGAAGAGCATATGCGAATTAATTTTCTTGTTGGTAACGCACTTTTTGAGAGAATGTGGGAAGACTCAAGTATATCAAAAAATATTGCTAAAGACGGTCTTGGTCCTTTCTTTAGTGCCCGTTCCTGTGAGTCATGTCACATCAACGATGGAAGAGGACATATCCCACTTACAAACAAAGAAGACAAAATTTCAGTAGTTATCCAGATTTCTCAAAATATCGCGCAATCAAATGATTACATAAAAAATATCGAAGACGACATATATGGGGGGCAGATAAGTGAATTTGCCGTCAAAGATGTATTAAAAGAAGCAGACATAATAATCGATTATAAATATTCACTTGAAATGTATGAGGATGGCAGAGTGGTTGAACTTCGTCGTCCAATAATAAAAATAGATAATCTGAATTACGGTGATTTTAATGAGAGTACAACATTTTCTGCAAGAATTGCACAGCCAATGATAGGTCTTGGACTCATTGAACATATTAGTGACCAAAGTTTATTGATGAATGAGGATATTAACGACACAAATAATGATGGAGTCTCTGGAAAGGTAAATAAAGTTTGGGATATAGAAAATGAAAAGTTAGCAATTGGAAGATTTGGATGGAAGGCTGCACAACCTTCTGTTTACCAACAAACTGCTGATGCTTTTTATCATGATATGGGGTTATCAAATAAACTTTATAGCAATCCATTTAACTGTACCAGTAAGCAAGTAGATTGCACTAAGGCTATTAGCGGCAATAGTGAAGAATACGATAGTCTCGAGGTATCCGATGATCAATTAGACTTGGTAACTTTTTATTCATCTCAATTAGGGGTACCAGCGCGAAGGAACATGACTGCAGAGAATGTAAAAAAAGGAAAAGAGATTTTTTTCGCATTAAATTGTAACTCATGCCATGTAGAAAGTTTTACCACAGGTGACTCGGGATCTCATGCAAATTTGAACAATCAGATCATATACCCATATTCAGATTTTCTTTTACATGATATGGGAGAAAGTTTATCTGATGGCGTTTCAGAGTTCCTTGCACAGGGAAGTGAGTGGCGAACTCCTCCATTATGGGGTATTGGTTTAACAAATATAGTTTCTGAAGAATATGGATACCTTCACGATGGCAGAGCTCGGACAATTGAAGAGGCCATCCTATGGCATGGAGGAGAGGCTAATGAAATTATACAAAATTATAAAAAGCTTAAAAAAAGTGAAGTGAATCAATTACTTAGTTTTATCAATTCGTTATAATTCTGAAATCATAGTCCTGCGTCAAATTTGCTATTGATAATCATTCTCAATAAGATTATATGATTGCTAGTTATAATCATTCTAAAATTAATAAAGGGAATTATATGAATTTAATTACTAAACTATTAACAATATTAGCGGTTAGCTTTGTGACTATTGCAAGCTCTTTCGCTAGTGAAGTTAACTTATATACAGCCAGACATTACGACTCTGATGAAGCTTTGTACGCAAAGTTTACTGATAATACAGGCATCAAAGTTAATGTTATTTCTGGTAAAGGTAAGGCTTTAATGGAAAGACTTGCTTCTGAGGGATCAAGCTCCCCAGCTGATGTATTTATTACTGTAGACGCAGGTAACCTGTGGAAAGTTCAAAAAGATGGAATGTTCCAAAGTATTAAATCTAGTACGATAGACTCTATTGTGCCAGAAAATTTAAGAGGTCCAAATAATGAGTGGGTTGGAATAGCTAAACGTTCTAGAGTTATGTACTTCAATCCTATAAATGTATCTCGTGAAGAAATGGAAGGGCTTACTTATGAAGATTTATCTAATCCTAAGTGGAAAGGAAGAATCGCAATCAGAAGTTCTGGGAACATGTATAATCAATCATTGGTTTCATCCTTAATTGCTAATAATGGCGTCTCAGCTACTGAAGACTGGGCTCACCGTTTTGTTGGCAACTTTGCTAGAAAACCTGAAGGTAATGATAGAGCACAAATCATGGCTGTAGCTAACGGCGAAGCTGATATTGCAATTTCTAATAGTTATTACATTGGCTTAATGCTCTCAGGCAAAAAAGGTGAAGAGCAACAAGCAGCTGCAAGAAAAGTTGAATTACATTTTCCCGGTCAAGATGGCCGTGGAGCACACATAAATGTAAGTGGAGCTGGTCTTATGAAGAATGCTCCTAATGCTGACAATGCAGTTAAATTTATCGAGTTTCTTCTTAGTGAAGAAGCTCAATCTCACATTGTAAACAACACTTACGAATTTCCAATGCGTGAAGGTGTTGCTGCAAGTGATTTAATAGCTCAATTCGGCTCTGGTTTTAAAGAAGATCAGACAGCTGTTGCAAGCTATGGTGAATTCAATCCAGATGCTGTCAAGTTGATGGATAGAGTTGGTTGGGAATAATCCTCCCATCCATTAAGAGGTAATTTGTCCACCGTCTCTTCTTCTCATTAGTATCAGGACAGATTGCCTCTTTGAATTTTTTTGAAGAGGCATTGATTTATACACATAAAAATATACTTACATTGTAAGTTAGAACTATTCTAAATAAGGAAAAATTATGAATAAATTGCCAACTGTTGATTTTAAAATTAGATCACAAAATGAATTCGAAACAGGAGAGATGTGCTATCTTGAAGGAGATAAAGCATGGATGACAATATCTTCAACAGATCTCTTTGCTGATAAACGAGTATTAATATTTTCACTACCGGGCGCATTTACGCCAACATGTTCCTCGCAACAACTGCCCATGTTTGATGAAAAATTTGATGATTTCAAAAAACTGGGTATTGATGAAATCTTTTGTATTTCTGTTAACGACTCTTACGTAATGAATGCATGGAGCAATTATATGGGGGTTAAAAATGTACAAATGATTCCTGATGGAACAGGGCAATTTACCAGAATGATGGGAATGCTTGTCAATAAAGACCATAATGGGTTTGGCATGCGTTCATGGAGGTATGCTGTAATTGCTAATAATATGGAAATTGAACAATCCTTTGTAGAACAAGGGTTAAATGATAGTGGCACTGACGACGATCCATATATTGAGACAAATCCGGATAATATTATAGAGTTTTTAAAATAATTGGTTTAATTAGGCCGATGTTATGAGACTTAGTTTTTGGGAAATAACACCTGTAGCATTATTTGTTGTATTTATTGCACCTGTTGCAATTGTTCTTGTCAGTTTGACTGGAGACTATTCAGATAATTGGACTCATCTATATCAATACGTTTTAACTCGATACATAGCAAACACAGTATATTTAGTTACTGGAGTTTCAATTTTAGTAACAATAGTTGGGGTAGGTACTGCGTGGCTTATAACAAATTATAACTTTACAGGAAAAAATATTTTTGAATGGGCTTTAATACTGCCTCTAGCGGTCCCCCCATACATTCTTGCTTATACATTTACAGGTTTATTCGACACTTATGGAACTGCAAATAATTTAATACGTGATTTATTTGATTTAGGTCGTGAATTTATTTTCTTCCCAAAAGTTCGAAATGTTCCTGGTGCCATAATTGTCTTTTCATTCACTTTATATCCTTATGTTTATCTTGTAAGTCGAATGGCTTTTATAAACCAATCACGAACCATGCTTGAAGCTGGAAGAACTCTCGGATTAAATAAATTTCAAACTTTCTACAAATTAGGGATCCCAATGATTAGACCTGCTATCATTGGTGGTTTGATGTTAGTCATAATGGAAACAATTTCTGATTTTGGAGCAGTTGACCATTTTGCCATATCGACTTTTACCACAGGAGTATTTCGAACTTGGTATGGAATGTATGATATTGAAACTGCAAAACAATTAGCTTCATTGCTTTTAATATTTGCAGTTACGTTGATCTTGTTAGAGAGATACTCAAGAAAAAATGCAAGTTATTCCAACGCGATGTCTCTGTACAAGCCCCTTTATTTAACAAAATTAAAAGGGATTCCAAATATTTTAGCTTTCACAATTTGTTTTACTCCAATCTTCATTGGGTTTTTACTTCCAATATTAGAACTCTCATACTGGGCATTAAACTACAAGTTAGATTTCTTTAATGATAAATTTATTACAACTGCATGGAATACTTTCTATCTAGCATTGATTGCTGCATTCCTTTGCTCACTACTTGCTGTGATAATCAATTTTTCTATACGATATAAAAGTAATAATTATTTAAAGGTAATGAGTTCTTTTCTCACTGTTGGGTATGCGGTTCCAGGGCTAATTCTTGCAATAGGTGTAATGCAAATGTTAACTTATTTTGACCAAAGTTTTATTTCAGAGATTTCTAATTTTGTTCTAACTGGAAGTATAATAGGCCTTGTATTGGCCTATGTAATTAAATCCTATGCTTTAGCAAGCTCAACAATTGAGTCGGGATATCAGAGAATTAATTCGAGGGTAGACGATGTCGCTAGAACGCTGAAGACCTCAGGATGGTCATTATTGGCGCAAGTTCACATGCCATTACTAAAAACTAGCTTTTTAACAAGTATGTTGTTAGTTGTGTCAGAAGTTATAAAGGAGCTTCCAGCAACATTAATCTTAAGGCCCTTCAATTTTGATACGCTTGCTGTCTATACATATATTTATGCAGCAGAAGAGAGAATGTACGACGCCGCAGCACCTTCAATTGCAATAGTAATGGTGGGTTTGATCCCCATAATTATATTGACTAGAATGATCAGAACATCTAGACCGGCTAGTAGGGATTAAATGACAGCATTAGAAATAAAAGATTTAAGTCACTTCTATGTAAAAGGCAAGAATGTGCTTAGTAATGTTAGTCTAGAGCTTGAAGAAGGTGAAATACTATCAATTCTTGGTCCATCTGGGTGCGGCAAAACTACATTGCTAAGAATAATTGCCGGCTTGGAGAAAGAAACAGGCGGTAGCATTCTCATGAACGATCAAATTATTTCAGATCATTTCCATACAGTTCTTACAGAAAATAGAGATGTTGGATTAGTTGTTCAAGAAAGAGCTTTATTTCCTCACTTAACAATAATCAATAATGTAATGTTTGGGGTGGTTGGAAGTAAATCAGAGAGACATGCTACTGCAATGAGACTTCTTAAGTTATTTAAAGTAGAGCGATACGCTTACAATTATCCTAATGAAATTTCCAGTGGAGAACAACAGCGAGTTGCTATTGCAAGAGCAATGGCGCCAAACCCAAAAATACTATTAATGGATGAACCATTTGGAACTCTAGATCAATCACTTACAAACCAACTTCGTGTTGAAACAAGAAAAATTTTAAAAGATAATAAAACAACGTCAATTATCGTCTCACACGACTTTGATGATGCGCTATCAATGTCAGATAAAGTCATTGTTATCGAAGACGGGACAATCATTCAAAGTGGCTCAGCAAAAGATATTACTCATATATCTAGAGAAAAATCAGTAAAATTCAGTAGTATTAAAGCAAATACTTAATTATATTCTTTAAATATAAGTTTTTTATATATAATAAACTTATAAGTTAATATTTTAAAGAGGACCGAATGGGAATTAGTTTTTGGCAAATTTTAATTGTTGTTGCACTTCTAGTAATACTTTTTGGACGTGGCAAAATTTCTGAGCTTATGGGAGATGTTGCTAAAGGAGTAAAGAGTTTTAAAAAGGGCATCAACGATGACGATGAGCAAAAATCAATCA
>CACLBX010000019.1 GCA_902605215.1 uncultured Pelagibacteraceae bacterium | reverse complement strand
ATTCTCTTCATAACACTTAGCTGTTTCCAAAGCCTGTATATAGAGAAATCTCTTTTTTAGTTCATCAACTTCAGGCTGATCGTCACTTTCTTTACAAAGATTTGATAATTCAGGCCATAAGTACTTTTTCCCACTTTCGGGGTATTCATAAAAACCTTTATTATTTTTCTTTCCAAATCTGCCTTGCTTTTCAACCATTTCTTCCATGATTGAATACATTGGTGTAACAGGAAACTCTTTTCCCTCCGCCTCAAAGTCTTTTTTAGTTTGAGTAGTTACCTTCCATGCAAGATCTAAAGCAACGGCGTCTGATAGAGCAAGAGGAGCCATAGGCATACCAGTCATCTTGCCTGCATTTTCAATTAGTGCAGGTTTGATTCCTTCTGCCAGCATTGCGACACCTTCGCCTGTATAAGTGCTGAATACGCGGCTTGTATAGAATCCTCTACTGTCATTTACTACAATTGGAGTTTTCTTAATCTTTTGCACATAATCCATTGTCTTAGCAAGGGTCTCCTGGGAAGTTTCTTTGCCCATAATGATTTCAACTAATGGCATTCTCTCAACAGGAGAGAAATAATGAATTCCAATAAAGTTGCTTGGCCTTTTAGAATTTTGGGCCAGCCCTGTAATAGGCAAAGTTGAAGTATTAGAACCAAAAACAGCTGTCTCAGCAATTTGTGCTTCCGCTTTAGCGGTAACCTCAGCTTTAATGTCTCTATTTTCAAATACAGCTTCTACAATTAGATCGGCACCTTGAAGTAAAGAGTAATCTGTTGTGGGTGTGATTAAGCCTAAAAGTTTTTCTTTCTTTTCTTCTGTAGTTCTTTTTTTACTAAGTTGCTTATCTAAAATCTTGGTCGAGTAATCTTTTCCTTTATCGGCGGCATCTTGATCGGTATCAATTAAAATAACCTCTATACCTGCTTTTGCAGTTACATAGGCGATACCCGCACCCATTAATCCAGCTCCAAGTATACCAATTTTCTTGACATCATACTTATCAAAGTCTTTTGGCCTTCTTGCGCCTTTACTGAGAGCTTGCATATTAACAAATAAGCTTCTGACCATGTTTTGTGATCTTGGATCCATAACAACTTTGGTAAAGTAACGAGCTTCAATTCTTAATGCAGCATCAATTGGAACTTGTACACCTTCATAGACTGCAGACAATATAGCTGTTTGAGCTGGATAATTATTATAAGAATTTTTTCTAAGAGATGATGAGGCCGCTGCCCATAGCATCATTCCTTTTGGAGTGTAAGGAAGTCCACCGGGGAATTTGAAACCTTTTTCGTCCCATGGTTGAACTGCTTTACCACCATCAACAATATATTTCTTTGCAGCTGCTAATAAATTTTCTTTATCAGCTACTTCGTTAATCAGTCCTGCACTTAAAGCTTTTTTAGGAGTGAATGGAGTTCCTGCTAAAAGGAAACCCATTATGTCTTGCGTAACTCCTGCCAATCTAGGCACTCTTTGAGTTCCACCTGCTCCAGGTATAAGGCCAACTTTTGCTTCTGGCTGTCCAATTTGAATTTTATCATTATCAATTGCAACACGGTAATGACATGACAAACAAATCTCAAATCCACCGCCTAAAGCATGTCCATTTATTGCAGCAACAAAAGGTTTACCGCATGTTTCCATGCTTCTAAACAATAGTTGCATTTCCATGTTTCCATTATAAATTTTTTCTGCAGCTTTAACTTTATCTTCTTGAACACTGTCAAAACCAAAAACTTCAGAAGAAGTAAGATCTGCCCCAGCTATAAACGCATCTTTAGCGCTTCTAAGAACGATACCTTTGACTGCATCGTCACCAATTAGTTTTTCGATAATTTGTCTATATTCACCTAAAGATTGAAAATTTAGAACGTTCATTGAACGGTTTTCTAAATCCCAGGTTACTACAGCGACGCCATCGCTATCTATTTCATAAGTTACATCACTCATTATATTACCTTTAATCTAAATTTTTAAACGCGTTCGATGACAGTGGCAGTTCCCATGCCTCCGCCGACACACAATGTAGCAAGTGCTGTAGACTTGTTCGTTCTTTCTAACTCATCAAGAACTGTACCAAGTATCATTGCACCAGTAGCACCAAGAGGGTGTCCCATTGCAATAGCTCCACCATTAACATTAATTTGAGAATGATCGATGCCCATATGCTCTAAATATCTTAGAACAACAACTGCAAAAGCTTCATTTAATTCCCATAAATCAATATCATTTTTATCCATTCCAAGATTTTTTAGGACTTTGTCTGAAACATAGCCCGGTCCAGTCAACATTATGCTTGGCTCAGATCCAATTGATGCAAATCCTTTAATTTTCGCTCTTGCTTTAAGACCATGCTTTTCACCCATTTCTTTATTGCCAAGTAGAATTGCAGCGGCACCATCAACGATCCCAGAGGAGTTGCCAGCCGTGTGAACATGATTTACTTTTTCTACTTCTGGATACCTTTGTTGTATAGTCGCATCAAAGCCGGCCATTTCACCCATCATTGCGAAAGAAGGGTCTAGAGACCCCAGTGATTGCATTGTTGCATCTGGTCTCATGTGTTCGTCATGATCAAGAATGGTTAAGCCATTAATATCTTTTACCGGTGTAATTGATTTATCAAACCTTTTTTCATCCCAAGCTTTTTTAGCTCTTTGTTGACTCTCAACTGCATAAGCATCTACGTCATCTCTAGTAAAGCCCCATTTTGAAGCAATCATGTCTGCACTTATTCCTTGAGGTACGAAATAGTTTTTAATTGCTACCGAAGGATCAGCAACCATTGCTCCACCATCAGAACCCATTGGAACTCTTGACATTGACTCAACACCACCACCTATAGACATCTGTGCCTGACCAGACATAACTTGAGCTGCTGCCATGTTTGTTGCTTCTAAACCAGATGCACAAAATCTATTTATTTGCACTCCTGATACTGATTGATCAAATTCTGAATTGAGCACTGCAGAACGAGCAATATTAGCACCTTGTTCACCAACTGGAGCAACACATCCCAGAACAACGTCGTCTACATCAGCAGTATCTAGTTGATTGCGGTCTTTAACATTATTTAAAACCTGGGTTGCAAGTTCTAAGGCAGTAACTTCATGTAAAGTTCCATTTTTTTTGCCTTTGCCACGAGGCGTTCTTATTGCGTCATAGATATAACAGTCAGTCATTCGGGTACTCCAAAATATTGATTATAAGTTCATCGATTATAATAATTAAGATTTTTCAAACAACACTAAATATAAGAAAGTGCCAGCAACCTATCTAAATATTAATCAATAAAATCAATAATTTAATTAATAATATATCAAGCTTACGGATCAAGTTCAGTGTAACTTGATAAATCAGGAGAACCATTGGCAAATTTGTAGACAGGTTTTTGCTTCGCTCCCTTAGGTTGAAAGCTAGGCAGTGCGATTAAAGTTGATGATACTGTTTGAAATCCCATATCGGTCTTTACACACATAGCGTTTAGTGGATTTTTATCTTCACTGTAAGTGCTTCCCAATAACATTTCCCAGTCTTGCCATTCCCCTGTAGATGGATTTGGCTCTAATGATAAAGCAAACTTTGATAGGTAAGTTTTAATGCGCTTCGATTTTAAATCATTTCGATCATATGCCGTTATCATTGAAAGCCCGTCTGGTATATTAAAGTATTCAATGACTTCTTGTTCCTCATCTGACTTTATCCAGTAAGCATTAATATTATCAGCGATAAGCATATTAAATCCTCGATAAGAGTCCTTTTGAATTTCAATCATGGCATTAAGAGCCTCCGATGCATCTGCATGATCTAATGCGTCTAAAACTAACTCTCCCCTACTTCTTTTATTATCTAAAGGTCCTAAACTGTTCATTCGATTCATGATGCCAACAGCCAAACCATAATCATTAATACCAAGCCATGTGCCTCCAGCAATTAAATCCTTTCCGGCAAATACATGAGGTCTATCTTCCCAGTGTCTACCAGGTGTGAGTGACTCTCTGTCCTTCATTTCATCTCTGTTAGCACCGATTATTAATGGCCACTCTGAGTCACTTTGTTTTAAAATTACTATCGAACACATTTGATTTTTTATATAACTTTACTAGTTAATTGATGTCATGGAAAATAAAAAAACAGCTCTGATCGTAGAAGGTGGTGGCCAAAGAGGCGTATTTTCTTTTGGAATAACCGATACCTTTATTAATAAGAACTATGATCCATTTGATATTTACATGGGAGTCTCAAATGGAGTGGCGGTTCTATGCTGGTATCTAATTAGAGAAACAGACAATAATTTAGAAAAAATGCTCTATGCGGCTAAAGGTAATTACCTCAGCTATAAAAATATTTTCATTGGTAAAGACATAATTAAATTTCATCAGATGTACGAGGATGGTGAGAAGATGTTTAAGCCAAGTATGGAAAAAATTAAAAATAATTTAAAAGGAAAAGATTATATTGCAGTTGTGACTGATGCGATCGAAGCAAATGCCGAATATTATTCATTTGGTGATGGTGAGTGGATGCCGAAAATGATTGCCTCTGGTACCCTGCCCATATTGGTTAGAACCCCAAGCTTAATAGATGGACGCAGGAAATTTGATGGAGGTGTTGCCGATCCCCTTCCTGTAAAAAAAGCATATGAGATGGGAGCTAAAAAAATAATTGTGATTAGAACATATGAAAAAAAAATTTAGAAGGAAGTTGAAAATTGAAAATTATATTGGCGCTTTACTCTCAAGAGAATATCCTAAATTGAGAAAAGCATTATTAGTGCATGATAAAACTTATAATCGAGCACTTGATTTTATTAATAATCCCCCGAGTGATTGTGAGATTGTACAACTATGTCCACCAGAAAAACTAAAATCAAAAAGGGACTCAAAGAATATTGAGGTTTTAAAAGCTGACTACAATTTAGGCAAAGCAGTTGCTAAAGTATATTTAGATAGTCTAGAGAACTGATTTAACAAATTCACTTATTTTGTTTTCAACAGATGTTGTTGTTTCTGACGGAAAAGCATTAAAGGCATGATCTGCTCCAGGAACGATGATGATTTCTGCATTTGAACCATAACTCAGCCATCGACCATACATAAATAAAGAGTCATCAAGCAATAAATCCCTAGTTCCAACTGTAAATAATGCTGGTGGCATTCCCGTTAAGTCCCCTTGAATGGGTGAAACGTCAGGCAAACTTTTATCTACATCTCCTTGAAAGTATGAGTCTCTAAATTTTCTAATCATTGCATATGATAATAAGAATATTTCTTTAGAACCTTCCTGTCTGATTGCGCTCGGCGTAAGTCGGGCATCATATGATCCGTAAATAAGATTTGCTCCCTTGATAGTATCAAGCAACCCTTTGCTTTTCAGTCTCAGCAATATAACCGCGGATAAGTTTGCACCAGCCGACTCACCACCAATTACAATTTTTTCTGTATTAAATTCTTTCTTTGAATTTTCTATCAACCAAACAGCTGCTGTTTCACAGTCATCTGGAGCGGCTGGATAAGGGTTAGTTGGCGCAAGACGATATTCCACACTTACTACAACGCAATTAAGATCATTTGAAATTTTTTCTAAAGATTGATCCTGCATATCTGCAGCACCAATGCAGTGACCGCCGCCATGTATGTGCATATAAATAAAATCAGGACTGTCGTGATTAATTATTCTTATCATTACTTTATGATCACCTATCCCAACTTGCCTATTTTCAGCACGATCAGAATATGGCTGGAAAGCAAGCAATCCGCCACCTTGTCTTCTTATATCTTGCAAGACATCAAAAGGTATTTCATGTGATGGGGGCGCGTTGACTAGCAAATTTTTTATATGATCATTCATTTCATGAATGTCTTTAGATATATTTTTATGATCAAAAGCTTCAGGAGAAATAGACGTAAATAACATTTTTTTTATGTGCGCGTTTTAATATAATTAAAAGTTCTATTTAGAATTAAAACATAAATTGGTAAAAATGCTAGGTAGCAAACTAATAGCTTCAATATAAAATCATTGAATGCTATGACATCCCAATTTTCTCTCATAAAATCGTCGGCAGAGTTATAAAATGCCACGCCATAAAATAGATATGTATCAATTAATTGCGCTAAAAAGGTGCTAATAGCAGGCGCAAGAAACCAATAAGAACTTAAATTGAAGCCGTCATCGCCTACTCTGTCCCTTACTTTTGAAAATACAAAGACATCAAGCAACTGCCCAATTGAATAAGCTAAAACAGATGCAATCGCTATTCTAAAATCAGCAAATATATATGAAATTATAAAGGCAGGTATGAAGGCGTATCCGATAACTTTACGTGCGTTTGTTGCATTCGAAAGTCGTACTGTCAAATCTGTAGCTAGAACTATAATTGGAAAAGTGAATGTACCAATTGTATAGTCTAAACCAAATATATTTATTGGAAATTGAACTAAATAATTTGAAAGAGCAATGATAAGACAGTGCCCCAAAACTAAATAAGATATTAATTTTCTATTAAGCTCCATAAAACTCATAATTAATCCATATAACTGTTAAAACAAGTAAAGTTGCCATGAATCCATTAAATTGATTAATTGCTTTATCAGATTTAATGAAATTATTTAAAAATACACCTATCGTTGTCCAAGTTAAAACAGCAAATATATTTGAAATTGTGAATGCAATTAATATCCATATCATGCCATTCATAAAGCTATCGATAAATTCAAAATTCTTAAAATCGGTATAAATAGAAATTGTTGTTACCGCCATCATAACACCTTTTGGATTTACATATTGAAACAATGATGACTCCAAAAAGGTAATTGGCTTTGAACGACTTTGATCTTCTGCGTTATAAGAAAAGTAAATGCGGTAAGATAAGTATAAGAGATAAAGTGATCCTAAAATTTGTAATAATGTTTGTATAAATGGAAAGTTATTGAAAATAGTTATTAATCCCAGGCTCAAAACAACCAATAAAGATAAGAAACCAAAAACTACTCCTGCCATATGGGGAATAGCTCGAAAATATCCAAAATTTCTACCCGATGCAGTTAACATTATATTATTGGGGCCCGGTGTTCCAGATTGGATCACGCATAGTAATAATAGTGGAAAGAAATACTCGATCATTTTTAGAAATATTTTTTAAGGAATTATAAAGTAAATAGAAGTAATAATCACAATTATTGTTGGCAGTATCATGTTATGAAGATTTTCATCAACTTTATAGGTTTTTACTTGGCCTTTTATTTTAAATGGAAGGTGTTTATCTTTGCCGGGTAGAAATTTCAATTTTTTTCCAAATGTATATTTGAAAGGTATTCTACCTCCCGGATCAGATAGCGTTCCCTTAAATAGAGGCATGCTAAAAATAGTTATTATAAAAGTTCCAAGGAAACCAAAATACCAAATAAGCCAAAAATAAAGCTGGTATGGATAATAAAATTCAGGGATATAAATCCATAATACAATTAAATTCAATACCATAATTGGATAGAATCCAAGAACTTGCCAAACTACATGAAAGCGTGCATGTCCTATCCAATCAGGATGTGTAGCATGAGTTTTATTAAAGTCGGCAATAGTTGGTCCTATGGTTAATAAAATTGATAAAATTGAAAAAACTATTCTTGGAATAGAATTGAGATCGTATAGATCCATACAAATACTATTTAAATTTTTTACGCATATTGATTGCAGCTTGAATACCCGTCACAGGCTTTTTACCTTCAGGAACTGTATTTCCTTTTTTGGTTAAGTTTTCAAAACTTTCACCTTTTTTGAACATATCATAGAGAATATCAATATCCATATTTGTTCCCACTGGTTCTTCTGGGAAGCCTCGAGATGAGACTTCATGCTTAAACTCTTCTTCGTTCTGCCAGTGCTCGAAAAATATTTCAATAAGATTGCCATCTGGATCTTTATAATACATTCCAGTAATCCAACCATGATTGATAGTCCAGTATGGTTTTAAGCCACGTTCTTTTGCTTTTAAATAAAAATCAAACCACTTTTCTATTGGATTTAATTGATAAGAAATATGATCTAGTCCAACTGCTGATGGTGTAGATCTATTCAGCCAATCTTTAAATCTTGCTATCAATTTTACAAAAAAATTAAGTTTATCAATTCCTGGCTTAGTGTTAGCAATAGCTACTCTATGGTGTTCTTCATCAAAAGCTAAGAAAGCAATATCATTACTTTTATACAAAGGCTTGCATCCAAAAAGTTTTTCATAGAAACCTACCATCTTATCGTACTGCATCGTTTTAAAAGCTACATGATGAAAATTATCTGGAGAATACTCAGATCGAAACTTCCTATATAAATCAAAATTTAAGATAACTTCTTTTGTCATAATTTAAGCAGTCCAAAACCAGTCAGGACCAGGTAAATGAAGAACATGATTTTCTAAACCTATTTCCTTATCAGTTAATTTATTACATTTATCATTCATAGTCATCAGCAATTCCCTGTAACTTTCGTTCTTTGACATATCATTCATCTCATAAGGATCATTTTCAAGGTCATAAAGTTCAAAATTATCGTTGTTCTTTATTAAGTCCTCATAGTTATGAGGTATATTGTTCATGCGAGGTGAGAATGATCTGATAAATTTATATTTTTTGTCTACGATTCCTTTGAAGTTAAGTGGTAATGAAAAATCTGGTAAAAATGAACCTTCAGATGCAAATGCTGTGAACTTTTCAACATATCCATCTGCTAATCCAATATGTCTAAATTTCTCTGCAACATCAAACATGGTTGGAATAATTTGCACACCGTGTATTAAGTGACCTTCTGTATTTCGATCATTATCATCTTTAGGATTTTCAACCAAGTTTGAAAAGCTATCGCCTTTAAGTTCTGGATAATTTGTTTTTATCTCATTTCTTTCAATTCCAGAAAATTCTAGAATTGAAGGAACAATATCAATATTTGATATGACTGACTCACATTTTTTTTGTTTCTTAAGATCCGGATGATAAACAAGAGTTGGCACTCTTATTGACTCCTCCCATGGAACGACCTTTCCTCGTGAACCGTGCTGACCAAGCATCTCACCATGATCTGATATCATAAATATAATCGTATTATCTAATTGATTAGAAGACTTGAGGGCATTCAAGACTGTCGTCATGTGCCTATCAACATCGCGCAAACAATTAAAATAATAATTGCAGAATTTCTTCCATAAGTGAGGTTGAGAATATGGAATCTCACCGTAGATCGTGTTTTGTATATAAGTTGCATCAAAATTGTCCTCAATGACATTTCTTGGTCCAAAATTTTTTGGAAATTCAAAATCATGTTTTAAATCATATAGAGTTTCGATTGGAGCAGGCAGTTGATGATCACCCACTAAGCCTGATCCTCTAATTTCAGGTGAAGTTTGAAAAAACATAATGTCGTGAGGATTTACAAAATTTATAAACGCAGACCAAGGTTTATCATTATTTTTTCTCTCAAGTATAAAGTTTGAAGCAGAGTTTGCAGTAAGTCCGTCATACTTATATCCCCCTTGACCCATATCTCTCTCGCCAGGTTGATCTGAATTATCAAAACCATATTTGCGAAACATTTGTAACATTCCATCATATCCGAGAGCATTTTCATTAGTATTACTCTCAGTAATATTTGTCAGATGCCATTTTCCGAAATAACCAGTTTCATAATTTTGATTTCTCAACAGGTGGCCAATTGTATTTACATTATCATATAAACCAGGAACCCATGGAGTTACTGTATTGTCCCACACACCTGTAAATTGAACATGTTGACCTGTGTAAACTGAACTGCGAGCAGGTGAACAGATTGGTGTGGAAGTGTAAGACCGATTAAAATAGGTTGATATACTCTCAAGATATCTTCTAGCAGGTAAGTCAATACTCTTGGGTATATATGGCCATGCCCTTTCTTGGTCATTTAGCATTAAAAGAATATTGTAATTTTTTGCCTTTATGTAAGCTGGTGCTTGTTGCGTCATTAAGATTGAACTTAATCCAGCTAATGTAACTGAAGCGGCAGATTGTTTGATAAAAGATCGTCTTGAGATTTTTTTATTCATATTGAAAAAAAACAATATACAATAATTTGACTTGATACAATTCTAGCTTTTAGATATTAAATATTTATAAATATATGAAATTAGTTACTTTTTCACATAATAACAATCTGAGCATCGGTGCAGTCAAAGATGACCTGATAATTAGTTTTGCGCAATCATCTCTTCCTAAAAATATGATTGATTTTATTGAGCTTGGTAGCGATGGACTTGACACAGCTAACGACCTTATTGAAAAAGGTGAAGATAAAATAGAAGTAGGTAAAGTCGAATTGTGTGCACCTATTCCTAAACCAAGTAAAATACTTGCTGTAGGATTAAATTATAAAGAACATAAAGACGAAGTTGCAGAAACAGCAGCGAAGACTATTGGTAAGGCTCAGGAAAAATATCCAAATATATTTAATAAACAAAATAGTTCAGTTGTTGGTCCTTATGATTTAATACATAGGCCAAGAGCATCAGAATTTTTAGACTACGAAGGTGAACTAGGCTTCATTATTGGAAAAAAATGTCGTCATGTTCCTCACGACAGTGCTGCAAATGTGATTTATGGATACACAGTTGTAAATGATGTTACTATTAGAGATTGGCAGATGCGTGGACCGCCAATGACAATGACCATGGGTAAATCATGGGATACGCACTGCCCTTTTGGTCCCTACCTGGTAACCAGTGACGAAGTCGGTGACCCTCACAATTTAAAACTTGAAACTCATGTTAATGGCGAACTTAGACAGTCAGCATCAACAAGTGATTTGATTTTCGATTGTTTTACTCTTGTTGAATATTTGTCAACTGCGTTCACTTTAGAACCAGGCGATCTAATTCCAACAGGAACTCCAGCTGGCTCTGCTGTGATGACTAGAAATTGGCTTAAAGCTGGTGACGAAATTAAAATTGAAATTGAAAAACTGGGATTCATAAACAATAAAGTCATTGAAGAGCCAGAAGATACGCCCGTATATTAAATCAAGTGATTGAAACTGAATATGATGTAATTGTTGCAGGGTATGGTCCCGTAGGTGAAACTTGCGCAAATCTTCTTGGGTATTATGGAATCAAAGCTTTAGTTTTAGACAAAGAAAAAAACGCCTACCCTCTGCCAAGAGCGATTACATGGGATGCTGAGTGTCAGCGAGCAATGTCTCACTGCGAATTTTTAAGCAAAGTAAAGACCAGAAAAATAAGAGGTGTTGATAATAAAGACGCTAATAAAAAATCAATCATGAAAATTACAATGGAGGGTTTTGACACTTATAACTATCAGCATAGAATTTTATTTATTCATCAACCACAATTTGATGAGGCACATAGAGAAAATGCAAAAAAATATTCTACAAATACTATAAAAACAGGCAGTGAACTTTTAGCAGTAGATGAAATAAATGGTGTCGTGAATTGTACATACAAAAACATTGAAACTAATGAGCAGTTTACAGTTACAAGCAAGTATCTTTTAGCTTGTGATGGCGCTAATAGCACAGTTAGAAAGCTTAATAATATCAAATTAAATAGTCTTGATGCTGATGAATCCTGGATGGTTGTCGATGGGTATACCAAAAGTAGTTTTGACTGTTTTACCGATATAGATGCTATTCAATATTGTAATCCAAATCGACCAACGACGATAATTCAAGGTGTAGAAAATTGCTTTAGATTTGAGATTGCATACATGCCTGGAGATACTGTCGAAGAAATTCAAAAAGAAAGTGTCTTTAGAAAATATATTGATCAATGGATTGGCGATAATGAAGTAGAATTTAGCAGAACTGCTGTATATTCCTTTCATGCGGCTGCTGCTGAGAAATGGAGTAATGGAAATATTTTTCTTCTAGGGGATGCTGCTCATCAAATGCCTCCCTTTATGGGGCAAGGTATGAACTCAGGCTGTAGAGACGCTGAGAACTTGCTGTGGAAGATTAATGGAGTACTAAAAGGCCTTTATTCATCAAAAATTTTAGAAACTTATGAAACAGAAAGAAAACCTCATGTTGCACGTATTACTAGAGCGGCTATCAAAATGGGTAGCGTCATAAATGCAAAGAGTAAATTTAAAGCATTAATCAGAAATGCTGCGTTGAGAATACAGGGTTATTTCAAAGGTAAAGAAAATATATTTCCAATTCTGAATGGAAACCGTCTTGGCCAAGGAGTGCATAATATGCCTAAAATAAAAGATGTCTCTCTTGAACGATATTACTTTAATGAAATTAGTGTGCGCCTGGATGATGGCAGGATTCAAAGCACTGATAAGCTCTTAGGGAAGAATTTTGGCATTATTTTGAATGACTTTAATGGCAATAAAAAAATTTCTGATAAATATTTAGAATTTCTAAATAAACATAATATTAAAATTCTAAATATCTCTGGTAGTTATGAAAATTCAAATTACGAGAATTATATTGCTTGTGAAGATACCCATACTGATATGAAAATTTATTGTGATAAGTATGAATGTAACACTATCATCTTAAGACCTGACAAATATGTTTTTGATATTTTTAATTTAGAAACCGCTAGTCTTGATGAAATAGTTGCAACCACAATTAAAAGTTTAGAAAAAACTACATTATTTAATTGAAATTGAGGCTGCTAATTTCTTTTCGGCAGGCTTTTGATAATACTTAAATTATTCAAAATTGTTGAAGAGCGTCTAATCTTTGCGAGCTCTTGATATTCAGGATCGTTATACCACGCTTTAGCACTTTCCTCTGACGGGAAGGTCCATAAAATAGTACGTCCCATTATAGGATTTTCACCTTCAAGATGTTCAATCTTATCATCAAAAGTAATGAATTCTCCTCCGTATTTCTTCAATATTGGAAAAAATCCTTTTTCATAATTTAGATATGTTTCTTTGTCTTCAATATTAATATTTACAAGCATGTATACTTTATCAGTCATGAGATAATCTTATATAAGTATAAAAATAATCAAAGATATAAATTGAAACTAATATTTTATAAGTTAATAATATTGAATGCCACTAAATGATGAGGATAGAAAAAAAGGTTTAGAAATACTTAAGGAAATGGATCTCCTTAAAGACGATGAAACGCCTGTATCAAAAAGTTTATTAAAACAAATAATAGACATGCTTTATGGCACTATTTGGTCCAGAACTGAAAATCTGAGTTTAAAAGAAAGAAGTATGATTACGCTAACTGTACTTGTCGCGCTCAATAGAGAAAATGAGCTAAAATCACATCTAAGAGGAGCTCAAAATTTAGGCATAGAGAAAGAAAAAATTGAAGAAATGATTTTGCACGTTGCTCATTACAGTGGGTTCCCAACTGCTGTTTCTGCAAGTCAGTTATTAAATAAAGTATGGGATGAAAAAAAAGAATCTAAATAAAAAGACGTTAATAGGCAAACAAGATTTCAAAGTATCAGATCTCGATCACGAATGGGCTCTCTTCCATAATGATTTCTCTTTATGCTCGCGCAAAGTAAGGGTATGTCTCGCAGAATTAAAAATTGAATACCACTCATCGCACATTCACCTCATTGAAACAAAAGATTGTGAGAATTTATCAAAAAGTTTTCTTAAAATTAATCCTAATGCTACTGTTCCAGTTTTACTTCATAATAATTATCCAATATACGAGTCTCATAAACAGATTGAATACATATCCAATCTTTATTCAGGTGGACTAAGCGGCAGTGAAGTAGCTAGTAAATGGAATGAAAAAGGATCTTTAGTAGGTGATGATCCTGTCAAGGGAATGGAAAATTATGCAGGCAACTGTGTATCGTTACTTACGCAGCCTCTTTTTGTTGCGATGCTGAGTAAGATTAGTTTTTTTAAGTTCATTAAATATTTTATAAAGCATCCTTCAAAATTTAGAGCCTTTAATTTTATTTTATTTAAATTAATAGGAAATTCATTATTTAAGAAAAATTCTATTAACCAAAGAATTGCTATGAGAGCTCTTAAACATCTTAAAATACATTTAAATGACCTCAATACTCATTTGAGCAGTAAAAAATGGATCGATGGCGATCAATTCAGTATAGCTGATATTACTTGGATGGTTTTATTTCATCGCCTTAATGAGTTGCAAATACTAAGATTGCTTCTGACTGGCCGAGAAAATTTAAATTTATATTATGAAAGACTGAAAGAGAGAGAAAGTTTTAAGAGCTGCATAATTAATTTTAGCGATGAATCTACACTTCTTGGCATTGAAAAGCTTAAATCAGATATTAAAACTTCGAAAAATTTGTCTCTTTTTTACCAGTTAATTTATGACGAAATTAAGCCAGCTTGAAACTATAAATTATAGGTATTATTTATATACTCTGATATAATTGTTTTGATACTTATGTTTTATACGAATCCATTTGCAGAATTAATAAGCTTCATGCCCGTTGAAGTATTGCAGGCTTTTGTAATACTGATGGTAGCTATGGTTGCCTTAGGTACGATCCTGGACATGGCGCATAAAAAAAATGCCAAATACTTCTTTATCAATTACAAAAAGGCGACTGAGTCAGCTACAAAAAAAGTTAGCGCAGGAGAAAAAGCAGCTGTTATTTCAAAAACTATAGCAAGTGATATATTGACGACCTCCGAACTTGGACGTGGACAAAGAAGAGCTGCACACTTACTTGGTATGTATGGATCAATTTTATTTTGGATATGCTCAGCAGTATTGATATTCGCTTATACTGGAGTCGCTAAAGAAGCACCGTATCAGATTTCCCTTTTATGGCACTTCGGTGCGCTTATGACTTGTTTAGGTGGATACTGGTTTTGGTTTTTCTTGAGGGTTGATGTCTCCGCAGAAGCAAATCCTTGGAAAAGAATTATTAGAGCGGACTTGTTTGTGTTATCTTTATTGGCCGCTGCAACTTTTGGGCTTGCTTGGTCCTTTACTCAATACTCAACTGTTCCTATTTTAGATAGCTTGTTTCTAATTCTTTATGCCCTATCTAATATAGTATTGTTCGGTGGTGTATATTGGTCAAAATTTGCTCATATGTTTTATAAGCCAGGTGCTGCAATTCAGAAAAACCTGTCAGAAGTTGATGGTTACCGTGACGATTTGCCAGGTCCGGCTGATGCCCCTAAGCAATTTGGCCTTGGAATAAAGCGAGAATCACCTAGGCATTATTAAAAAAATTTGATTAACTGGTAAAAGAGAAGAGGAAAAATTTATGTCAACATTTGTATATATGACAAGATGTGATGGTTGCGGTCATTGCGTAGATATATGTCCATCAGATATCATGCATATTGATAAAGAAACAAGACGTGCTGTGAATATTGAACCAAATATGTGTTGGGAGTGTTATTCGTGTGTAAAGGCTTGTCCACAAAATGCAATTGATGTTAGAGGATATGCAGACTTTGCACCCATGCACCATAAAGTGAGAGTTTTAAGAGAAGAAGAAAAAGGGACTATTTCTTGGAGGATCAAGTTTAGAAATGGTCATGAAAAGAATTTCGTTTCACCAATAACAACAAAACCATGGGGCAAACATATTCCAAAAATAGCCGATGAGGAAGCTCCGACGAACGAAGAGTTAAATTCACAGCTTCTTTATTCAGAGCCCACTGGCTTAAATATAGATACTGGACTGCCTAAAATCGACAAAGAGAAATTTAAAGAAGGCGTTTATTACTAATCCATGGCTAAAATACAAACTATACATGAGGATTGCGATATCCTTATTATCGGTGGAGGTATGGCTGGTACAGGCGCCACTTTTGAATCAAGACACTGGGGAAGAGATTTAAAGATTGTCTGTGTTGAGAAAGCTAACATAGATAGAAGCGGAGCTGTTGCGCAGGGCCTTTATGCAATCAATTGCTATATGGGCATGCAATGGGGTGAAAATCAACCAGAAGACCATGTAAGATATGCGAGAAATGACCTCATGGGGCTGGTTAGAGAAGATTTAGCGTACGACATGGCAAGGCATGTTGACTCAACTGTTCACATGTTTGATGAATGGGGTCTTCCTATAATGAGAGATAAAGAGACTGGAAGATATCAACGTGAAGGCAAATGGCAGGTCATGATTCACGGTGAAAGCTATAAACCTATAGTTGCCGAAGCTGCAAAGAAATCTGCTGATAAGATTTATAACCGTATTATGATTACTCACCTCCTAATGGATGAAGGAAAAGAAAATCGTGTAGGTGGAGCCGTGGGTTTCAATATGAGAACAGGAAACTATCATGTATTTAAGGCTAAAGCCGTAATTGTTGCCGCAGGTGGAGCTTCACACATTTTTAAACCAAGAGCTGTTGGCGAAGGCATGGGAAGAACATGGTATGCGCCATGGAGCAATGGATCAGCTTACGCATTACCTATTGCTGCTGGGGCGAAGATGACACAAATGGAAAATCGAATTGTTCTTACAAGGTTTAAAGATGGATATGGCCCTGTAGGAGCTTACTTCTTACATTTAAAAACTTACACTCAAAATGGAAATGGTGAGAACTATGAGCAAAAGTGGTATGATGATACCAAAAAGCTAGTAGGAGATTATATTGATCACACTCCTGTACCTACATGTTTAAGAAATCATGCATTCATAGAGGAAGTTAAAGCTGGTGGCGGTCCAATTCATATGGTTACAACAGAAGCTTTTCAAGATCCTCACCTAGAAACAATTGGGTGGGAAAATTTCTTGGGCATGACGGTAGGTCAAGCTGTTGTTTGGGCATCTCAAAACATAGACCCTAAATATACCAACCCAGAATTAACAACATCTGAACCATACGTTATGGGTTCTCACGCAACATGTTCTGGTGCATGGGTAAGCGGTCCAGAGGATTTATCTCCATCTGAATATTTTTGGGGATACAACCGAATGATGAGTGTTAATGG
>CACLBX010000018.1 GCA_902605215.1 uncultured Pelagibacteraceae bacterium | reverse complement strand
TTTCGCTTAGATCAGATCCTAAAATATATTCAAAATATGAAACTGATGTAGATATAGTTGAAAAAATAATTATAAAAAATATCGCTAATAAAAAACAGAACAACTCCCTTCTCTCTGTTATTAATCTACCTGGACTCAGCGTTCACAAAAAATTAATGAAAGAGGTAGACTCAAGAAGAGCTGATATTGGATTTTTCATTTGCCCAATGCCGATGAAAAAGATAATGTCCATAGCAGATAGAGGTAAGATAGTGCCTAAAAAATCTACTTACTTTGACCCTAAGCCTGCAGACGGCTTGGTAAATTTATTAATGGATATATAAAATGGAAAAACCAACATCAAAACCACATTACCCTTACTTTTCATCTGGACCTTGTGCAAAGCCTCCAGGATGGTCATTAGACAAGTTAAAAGATGCAGCGTTGTCAAGATCACATCGTTCTGGCGCAGCGGTTAAAAAATTACAAGAGGTTATTAACAAGTCGAGAGAAATACTTCAAATACCTGACGACTACTTAATAGGAATTGTACCTGCTTCAGATACAGGTGCAGTGGAGATGGCTATGTGGTGCATGCTGGGCCAGAGAGGTGTTGAGGTATATTCTTGGGAAAATTTTGGACATGACTGGAATATTGATGCGGGTGAACAACTGCCCCTTGATAATAAAATTCTAGTTAAAGCTGATTATGGAGATATACCCGACTTTTCTAAGAGTAACCCCGATAATGATATAGTATTTACATGGAATGGAACTACTGCAGGAGTAAGAATTAAAAATACTGATTGGATAAGTGATGATCGCAAGGGATTAACTATTTGTGATGCTACCTCTGCGGTTTTTTCAATGGAAATGGATTGGCCAAAACTTGATGTGGTTACATATTCATGGCAAAAAGTTTTAGGCAGTGAAGCAGCTCATGGAATGCTAATTCTATCACCTAGAGCTGTAGAGCGACTCGAAAGCTATACGCCACCATGGCCCGTTCCAAAAGTATTTAGATTAGCGCAAAATCAAAAATTAATATCTGGAATTTTTTCTGGAGCTACAATTAATACTCCCTCAATGATAAGTGTAGAGGATGTTTTAAATTCTCTTAATTGGTCAAATGAAGTGGGCGGAATTTCAAAATTAATAGAAATATCGGAAAATAATTTAAAAATTGTAAGTGATTGGATTGAAACAAGTGAAAATTTTGAATTTTTGGCAAAGGATCCAGAAACAAGGTCTTGTACATCCATATGTATCATACCAAAAGATGAGTGGTTTAAATCTTTGAGTAGTGATGATCAGAAAAAGTTTATGGCTGAAGTATGCTCCCAATTAGAAACGAACGAAGCTGGTTACGATTTAAACTCATACAAAACAGCACCACCAGGAATTAGAATTTGGGGAGGCTCTACGGTTGAAAATAAAAATGTTGAGTTAGTTCTCCCATGGATTGATTGGGCGTATTCATCTACAAAATCAAACTTCCAAAAATGAAGAAAGTTCTAATTGCAGATAATGTATCTAATGCTGTATTTGGAGTTTTTGATAAATATAAAATAGAATATGATCAAAAGGTCGGATTGAGTGAAGACGAAATTTGTGCTGAAATTGAAAATTACTCAGGTCTTGTAATAAGATCAGCTGTCACAGTCACTGAAAAAATTATTGAAAATGCTCAAAATTTAAAAGTAATTGGGCGACCAGGAGTTGGCGTTGATAACGTTGACCTTGAGGCAGCATCAAAGAAAAATATAGTGGTAATGAACACTCCACTTGGAAATGTACAAGCCACTGCTGAGCTCACATTTTCTATAATTCATGCATTAATGAGAAATATAACAAATGCCAATCAATCAATGCACAATAAAAAATGGGAAAAAAAGAAATTTATTGGCTCTGAAATGTTAGGAAAGACAATTGGTATCGTGGGATTTGGAAATATAGGAAAGAAGATTTGTGAAATTTCAAAAGCTTATGGCATGAATGTTGTTGTAAATAGTTCTTCACTTTCATCCAGTGACGAAAGTAAATATGGTTTAAGTAATCTTTCTTTTGATGAATTAATTGCAAAATCAGACATCATTACTTTTCACAACAAATTATCAGATAAATCAAAGTATATGGTCAATAGTCAGTCAATAACTAAAATGAAAAAAACTGCAATTATTATTAATTGTGCAAGAGGTGGCATTGTGAATGAGCATGACCTCAAATTAGCCTTAGATGCAGAAAACCTAGCTGGATATGGTTGTGATGTTTATGAAACTGAGCCGCAAACAGATAGTATTTTTAGTGGAATGCAGAATGTTGTAATGACTCCACATATTGGCGCAAGCACAGCTGAAGCCCAAGAAAAAGTTGCAGTACAGATTGCGGAACAAATAGCTGATTATCTCCTCAACAACAACATTGTTAATCAAGTTAATTCTTAGTGTCTAATCAGTTAATACTAATCAGGCACGGTAAAAGTGTTTGGAATAAAAAAAATATATTTACTGGCTGGGTTGATGTCGATTTAGACTCTGAAGGAACGAGCGAAGCATTAAAGGCTGCTCAGTTAATTTCAAAAGTAAATCTTCGTCCTACAGTAGCATTTACTTCATACTTAAAGAGAGCTCAAGAAACACTAAACATAATACTAAAAAATTTAAAATTACATGATATTGAAGTGAATTATGCATGGGAATTAAATGAAAGGCACTATGGTGCTCTTCAAGGTTTAAATAAAAATGAAGTTAAAGAGAAATATGGAGAAGAGCAATTTCTGAAATGGCGCAGGGGATATAATACTTCTCCACCAGCGTTAAATACTGATAGTGAGATGAATCCGAAACTTGATCCCTTATACACGGGAATTACAAATTTGCCTTTAACAGAATGTTTAGCAGATACTTATGAAAGAGTAATCCCATACTGGGAGAATAACATAAAGCCAATAGTACTAAAAAATACTACTATTATTTCAGCACATGGAAACAGCTTGCGCGCTCTTTGCAAATATCTTTTTTCTGTTTCAGACAAAGATATAGTGAATCTAGAAATTCCTACAGGAAACCCACTGATGATAACCTTAAATAATAGTTGCAAAATACAGTCGGCAAGTTATCTTGATGCCCTCAGATCAGAAAATTTGCCAGATATTGGCGCTTAAAGAGGTATATTTATGAATGAAGTTTTTATCACATCTGCTGTTAGAACAGCTGTTGGTTCTTTTAATGGATCATTAGCAAACATGCCTGCTCATGACTTGGGCAAAATTGTAATTAAGGAAGCTATTGCTAGGTCTAACGTCGAGGCTTCTGAAGTGGAGGAAGTTATACTAGGTCAAGTATTAACCGCTGCGACTGGTCAGAATCCAGCAAGGCAAGCAGCAATAAATGCAGGTTTAAATAAAGAAACACCAGCATGGCTTGTAAATCAAGTGTGTGGATCAGGACTAAGAAGTGTAGCTTTAGCGTATCAAGCCATCATGAACAATGATGCAAATATTATTATTGCTGGCGGCCAGGAGTCTATGAGTCAATCTCCTCATTGTTCTCATTTAAGAAATGGAACAAAAATGGGAGATAACCAAATGGTGGATTCAATGATTAAAGACGGTCTCTGGGACGCTTTCAATGGTTATCATATGGGTACAACAGCTGAGAATGTTGCTCAGCAATGGCAAATAACTCGTGATCAACAAGACGAATTTGCCGTTGAATCTCAAAAGAGAGCAAGCAAGGCAAAATCTGATGGTATATTTAAAGATGAAATTGTTGGAGTTGAAATAAAATCAAGAAAAGAAACTGTTGTCTTTGATAACGATGAATACATAAAAGATAATGTACAATTAGAGAAAATTGCGACTCTAAGACCAGCCTTTTCAAAAGAAGGTACTGTAACAGCGGCCAATGCTAGTGGAATTAACGATGGTGCTGCAGCAATGACTGTTATGTCTGGAGATGAAGTTAAGAAAAAAAATATAGAACCTATCGCTCGTATTGTTTCATGGGCAAGTGCTGGAGTTGATCCTTCAATAATGGGTACTGGTCCAATACCAGCGAGCAGAAAAGCATTAGAAAAAGCTGGATGGAATGTTGGTGACTTAGATTTGATTGAGTCTAATGAAGCTTTTGCCGCCCAATCATGCGCAGTAAATAAAGAAATGGGCTGGGATACTTCTAAAGTTAATGTAAATGGTGGAGCTATTGCAATTGGTCATCCAATAGGTGCCTCTGGAGCTAGAATTCTAGTGACGTTATTAAATCAAATGAAGAGACAAGATGCAAAAAAAGGCCTTGCAACACTATGTATTGGCGGTGGCATGGGTGTCGCTTTATGCGTTGAAAGATAAATAGGAGAAAATTATGACAAAAGTAGCATTAGTAACTGGCGGAACAAGAGGAATTGGTGCGGCAATATCCATAGCACTAAAAAACAGCGGATGTAAAGTTGCTGCAACATATGGATCAAATTCTGAAGCTGCAGATAAATTTTCGTCTGAAAATGGAGTAGAGGTCTTTAAATGGAATGTAGCTGACCCAGCTGCATGTGAAGATGGCGTTAAACAAGTAGTTGAAAAATTAGGAGCTGTTGACATTCTTGTTAACAATGCTGGCATTACTAAAGCTGCAATGACACATAAAATGACAATTGAGCAATGGGATGATGTTATTAGAGTTGATTTAGATTCAGTTTTTTATATGACAAGATGTGTATTAGATGGAATGAGAGAAAAAGGATTTGGAAGAATCATTTCAATCTCATCAATTAATGGGCAGAAGGGTCAAATGGGTGTTGTGAATTATAGTGCAGCAAAAGCAGGAGTAATTGGTTTTACTAAAGCACTTGCCCAGGAGACAGCAAGAAAGAACATAACTGTAAATGCTGTTGCACCAGGCTATATTAGTACTGAATTACTTGCTGATACTCCAGAAAAAGTAATGGAAGGAATTCTAGCACAAATACCAATTGGTAGATTAGGCACGGTTGATGAAGTATCTAGGATTGTGACATTTCTTGCAAGCGATGATGCTGGATTTATAACCGGTTCGACCATATCTGCAAACGGTGGCCAGTACTTCTCTTAAAAATTATCTTTAAGATTTCGTATATGGCTAAATACGTTCTCAGGACTCTCTTCTATAATACCTAAAGCCTCGCTGATTTGATTATTGTCAGCTTGTAAAAAAATATTCAATTTTTTTTCCTCCTGAATTGTAGAGGGGATGGAAGCTAAATTTTTTGAATATAAGTTTTCTAGTTCATTAATTTTACTCTTTAACTCTTCACTAGGTATAATTGAGTAGATAAATTTAGCGTTGCTTAAAGTATATTCATGTCCACAATATATATTTGTTTCATCTGGCAAACCCCTAATTTTTTTTAATGATTCCCACATCATTTTAGGAGTGCCCTCAAAAAGTCTCCCACAACCAAGGGAAAATAGAGTATCACCGGTAAAAAAAGACTTCTCTCTATGAAAATAAAATGCAATATGACCAACTGTGTGTCCTGAGATTTCAAAAATCTCAGATTCTATATCGCCAAACTGCCACTTATCTCCCTCTTTAAGGAAAATATCGATTCCGGGAATTCTATCTTTATCTTTTTCACTGCCTACAATATTACATTTATATCTTTCTTTAAGTTCATAATTTCCACCAACATGATCAAAATGATGATGTGTATTTAAAATATATTTTAATTTTAAATTATTTTTTTCTAAGCAATCAATGACAGGACCAGCTTCAGATGGGTCTACTACAAATGCTTCATTATTTTCATTATAGCATACGTAAGCATAATTATCAGATAGGCACTTAACAATTAGAGTTTTAAACATATTAATTTTTTATCTTTGAAACTAAAAATAAACCAACTTCATTAAAATAACTATTCAAGAGATTTTTTCCATAAAATTTATTTAGCCTGTTTGTTTTTAAATTTGCTTGTTTTTCGATTCTAATTCCTGCCTCTTCACACAAATCAATAAAATCATTAATTGTACAAAAGTGAAGATTGGGAGTTTCATGCCACGAGTAACTTAATTTTTCACTGATGGGCATTTTTCTGTTAATTAATAGGCTCGTAGCAATTCTCCAATGACCAAAATTAGGAAATGAAATTATTGCCTTACTAGAAATTCTAACCAATTCTGACAAAACATTTTTTGGACTCTTTGTTGCTTGTAAGGTGTAAGTAAGTATTGAGTAATCAAACAAATTATCTGGATAATCATACAAGTCTAAATCAGCATCACCTTCAATTACTGAAATTCCTTTCGAAAGGCAGAGTTGAACTTTTTGTTGGTCAATCTCCATTCCTCTACCATTAATGTCTTTTTCTTCTTTTAAGAATTCTAGTAACGAACCATCGTTACAGCCCACATCAATTACGGATGACTTAGCTGGTATTAGATCAGCAATAATCTTGAAGTCTTTTTTTTCATTAATTAAGCTCATAAATTTTCATAAGTTGATTTAATAAATCCTTGCATAGCTTCAAAAAGCTTTGGTTCTTCAAGTAGGAATGAATCATGTCCACCATCAGTTTCAATCTCAATAAAACTTACATTTATTCCTAGAGTATTAAATACTTTTACAATTTTTTTATTCTCTGAGGTTGGGTAAAGCCAATCGCTTGTAAAAGAAATACATAGAATTTTTGAGACAGTATTTTTGAATGATTCAATTAGCGATCCATCATTACTTGACGAAACATCAAAATAATCCATTGCACGAGTTATATATAAATAACTATTGGCGTCGAAGCGGTCTACAAATGTAAATCCTTGGTGCCTTAAATAACTTTCAATTTGGAAATCGGCATCAAAAGAATAATCTAAACTACTCTTATCTTGCAGATTTCTTCCAAACTTACTGTGCAAAGCGTCTTTAGATAGATACGAGATGTGTGCGGCCATTCTCGCAACTGAAAGACCCTTTAGAGGTTTATTGTCAGAATTATAATAGTTACCTGAATTCCAATTTGGATCAGCCATAATAGATTGTCTAGCAAGTTCATTTAATGCAATATTCTGTGCTGAATGGTTTGTTGCGGTTGCGATCGGAATAGCAGAATGAACCATCTCAGGAAATTTTGATAGCCATTCAAGAACTAGCATTCCCCCCATCGAGCCACCAGTCACGCAAAAAATTTTTTCAACACCTAAATAGTCAATAAGGAGCTTTTGAGCTCTCACCATATCAGCAATTGTAATAACTGGAAAATCTGTACCATATACTTTACCAGTTTCTGAATTTATTTCTTTTGGACCAGTTGACCCCATGCAGCCACCAATGACATTTGGACAGACTACAAAAAATTTATTTGTATCAATAGGCTTTTCAGGACCAACAATATATGACCACCATCCCTCTTTTTTTGTAATTGGGTGATTGCTCGCAACATACTGATCACCAGTAAGAGCGTGGCAAATCAAAATAGCATTATCTTTGGCATCATTTAATTTGCCGTATGTTGTATAAGCTGTTTTAAAGCTTTTCAGTGATTTACCACAATCCAGTACAAGGGCCTGTTCTGTTGCTAATTCTACTATTTTATTTTCATTCATTTTGTTTAATCCAAAAAAAAACCACCTAACAACTAAGTTTGGTGGTTTATATACCTCTTTAGCTGCATTTTTACAGCGCCCGCAAGCTGTGCTCAAATCGGCGCAGTCACTGTATTATATATTCAAATCAGTAATGTCAAATTAGAAGATTAAATATTTCAAAGATTTTCTTTCAAAATAAACAATATTCACTTATTTATACCCAATTATTATATGAAAAATTTAAAAAATATTAATATCTATGAAGGTGGAATTTCATCAATTCCAGGTAAAAAAAATGTAGTTAAAGTGTCTTCCAATGAATCACCTTTTGGACCCAGTATTAAAGTAAAGAAAGCTATTTCAGAAAGCCGACTTAAGACAAATAAGTATCCTGACGGTAATTGTATCGAGTTAAAAGAAGCTATCTCTAAAAGTTTTAAATTAAAGAACAGCAATCTTTTTGTTGGAAACGGTTCAGATGAGATACTTGGTATTGCATGTCAGCTATTTTTAAACAAAGGTGATGAGGTTATTATTCCAAAGCATAGCTTTTTAATGTTTGAAATCTATTCCAAAATAAGTGGTGGAGTTATTAAAAGATCAGCAACAAAAAATCTTCGAGTGGATTTAGAAAGTTTATTAAAATCAATTACAAAAAAAACAAAGATTATTTTTATTGCTCAGCCTAATAATCCAACGGGTTTTTATTTGTCAAAAAAAGATCTCACAACGCTTATCAATAAAGTTCCAAAAAAAGTAATGATTATAATTGATGCAGCATACGCCGAGTATATGACTGATAATGATTACTCAAATGGTCTTGAGTTTGCAAAAAAAAACAAGAATTTAATTGTTACACGTACGTTTTCTAAAATATATGGACTAGCTTCCCTTAGACTAGGCTGGTGCTATGCTCACAGTAATATTATTAGTTCTATGAACAAAGTCAGAGGGCCATTTAATGTGAATCATTTGGCACAAGTTGCAGGAATTCAAGCATTGAAGGACAGAAAATATACATATAATTCAAAAAAACATAATATGTCATGGCTTAAAACTATGAATAAAGAATTAAGTAAACTACCTATAAAAGTTTATGACAGTAGAGCTAATTTTTTACTTATAGATGTAGGAAATTCAGTATTTAAGCTAAATAAGTATCTTTTATCCAAATCAATCATTATTAGGTTAATGGAAAAATATAATTTACCAACTTGTATAAGGGTTTCAATTGGTACTGCAAACGAAAATAAAAAAGTCCTTAAGGCATTTAAAGATTTTTATAAATGACAAATAATAAAAAACTATTTAACCAAATTTCTATCATTGGGTTAGGCTTGATTGGTTCATCATTGGCGTTGTCTATTAGGAAAAGTAAAATCTCGTCAAGAACAGTAGGCTACTCTAGATCGCCTAAAACCAGAAATACATCTAAAAGACTCAAGTTAGTTGATAAGGTGAGCAATAAATTAGAAGACTCTGTAAGAGGGTCAGATCTAATTATAGTTTGCACTCCTTTAAGTAGTTACACAAATATAATAAAAAAAATTATACCTCACATATCAAAAGGTACGATTATTTCAGATGTTGGTTCTGCAAAAGAAAAAACTATTAATGAAATTATTCCTCTCTTAAGTAATGATGATATATTTATACCTGCTCATCCCATAGCGGGAACAGAAAAAAGTGGTCCAAGTGCTGGGTTTGCAGAATTATTTAATGACAGGTGGTGTATAATCACTCCACTCAAAAACAATAAAAAAAGTCATATTAATAAAGTTAAAAATCTTTGGAAATCATTAGGAAGCAATGTTGAGATAATGTCTCCTCAAAGACATGATAGAGTAATGGCAATCACTTCTCATTTACCTCACTTAATTGCTTACAATATTGTATCCACTGCTGCAGATCTCGAGAGTGTAACAAAGTCTGATATTATAAAGTATAGTGCAAGTGGTTTTAGAGATTTTACTAGAATTGCGTCATCTGATCCAACGATGTGGAGAGATATATTTCTTAATAACAAGGAAGCTGTATTGGAGATGATTAGTAGATTTACAGAGGATTTAAGCGCTTTGCAAAAATCAATTCGCTGGGAAGACGGTAAAAGTTTACACAAGCTCTTTTCAAAAACAAGAAAAGTTCGTGATAAAATAATATCAGCAGGACAAGATACGGTAGATGCCGATTTTGGTAGGTCAAAAAAAAGATAAGTCCTTCAAATCTAATAAAGGCACAAACAACAATGACACTTTCCCATTATTAATAGTTAATGGTGCGCTAAATAATTTATTTTGATTCTCATTTTCTATAATATCGATCTGTAAAACTCCATCATTTGTAATCGACGAAATCTCACCATTAATATTTATCTTGGTTTTTCCTAAATATGAGTTAAGGAGATCGTTTCCAATACCTGAAAAATTAATTTGATAAATTGACTGGTTGTCTAAATTTATTTTCATAACAGTTTGGCTGATTTTGCCAATGTTATATTCATGATAATTCAAATCTAGGTAATCAGATATTAATAAAAGTTTTATAATCATACCTTCACTTAAAACTATCTTTCCCTGAAGGTTTTTAAAATTAAAAAGACTTTCTGTGCTATTAGCTCCTTCTAAACCTTCAACCTGATTACTTCTTAAATACAAAGTATCTATTTGAAATGGGTTCATATCAATTCTGACGTCATAAAAATTAATATTTGATAAAAAATTATTTTCGAAACTACTTAAGCTGAGGTCATTGATCAGAGCACTCATTCTATATGGATAACCTGATACTATTATGTTGCTGTAATTACTATTTATATAGTCTAAGTTATTTTTTATTTGGGTTTTAAATTGAACTGATATGAAAAGCCAATATGCTGAGTAGATAAGCAAAACAGCAAAAATAAAGAAGATTATTCTCTTAAAATAGACATTCTTCATTTGGGAAAATTAATCTCAGCTTCAGACAGCAACGCGTCTGATTTATCTTCTATTACGTCATACAGTTTTTTAGTGAATACCTCTTTTTCTAACCCTGGTTCAATTGGTTTTAGAAACTCAATGACCATTTTTCCAGGATATCTAAGAAATCTTCTTCGTGACCAAAAGTAACCACAATTTATTGCAACTGGAAGACAAGGAATATTTAAGCCATCGTAAAGTGCCGTAACACCATACTTATAGGGTCGCTTTACTCCTACCGGAGTTCTTGTCCCTTCAGGAAAAATTAAAAGCGGTCGCGGGTCAGTATCCATGCTTCTTTTTGCAGAATTTACCATTGCTTGAATATTTGTTTCCCCTTTTCGCCTATCCACATATATAAAATTGGCTTTTTTGAAACATAGTCCGACAATTGGAATAAATAAAAGCTGTTTTTTTGCAATTATAGAAGGAGTTTTAATTGCATCATTTAAAAATATTGCTTCGGCTAATGATTGATGTTTTGCGGCAATTAAATATTTTCTTTCTTTGGGTACGTTTTCAAGACCTCGATATTCAATTTCAAGATTAGCAAATATTTTTAAACTTAGTCGCGTGTGAATTGATTGAAAGTGGATTATTCCCAACATATGTTTTTTGGGTAGAAAATAAAGTATTGGCGCGAATAGGCAGCATGCAATCAACACGATATAGAAAGCAAGGTTAGCTAAAAAAGAATTTATGTAGATCATTAATAAAGTCCTATACTTAAACTTATATAAGTTCTTAAATATTTGATATATTCTATCACTAATTTTTTCATTCGACTAAATCGCTCTTCACTGACATTTTTTGTAGGCACATAATAGATATTCTCACTATTTATAAGTCTTTTTGACTCCAATTTTACCCGAGGCAAGTGGTAATCTGATGTAACAATAGTAGTATTTCGGTATCCATTATTTCTAATCCATAGGAAGGTTTCTCTTATATTTTCAAAGGTATTCTCAGAGATTGATTCAATCTCAATACAGCAGACAAATAGTTTTTTGTATTTAGGAAAAGCATTTTCTATTTCTACAGCAGGAATATCTTTATTAACGCCAGAAAGAAGAAGTTTGCTGTCAGGATTTTGACTTAATAACTCTAAACCTTTAACAATTCTGAATTTGTCACCTGTTAAAACAACAACACTATCGATCTTGGTTTTAATGTGATTTTCAATATTTGAATTTTTAACTTTGGAGAAGAAAATATTAAAATGGATTAAAATTAGTATTAATAAAGACAATACGAACAAGAAAAAGTAATACAATTTTTGTACATTTAACATGTTAAATAAGTTACACTAATATTATTTTAAATATAAATACAAACTAACATATTTTATGATTATTTCATGCCCCTCGTGTTCAGCTCGTTATGTAGTAAATATCGATGACGTCGGTCATGGTCGACAAGTTAAATGCACTAGGTGCAATCATTCATGGTATTTTGAAAATAAGGCATATGAAGCTGAGAAGAAACTACTAATAAATGAGATTAGTAATGAAAAAATTATAAGAGAGAGTCTTTCAGATCAGAACCTACCGGTTGTCTACAAAAAACAGAAAAATATACCACTTCCATTTTTGGTTTTGATTTTGCCCGTTATATTTATCTTTGGGAATTTGATAATTGATAATATCGAAATTGATGCTTTTGCTGTAAGTCAATCAATAAATAACTTTATTGGGATGGCAGTAAATCAAATGGCTGAATTATTTAATAATTAAAGTTCATTCTTTATAAAGTCATCAAATGATTGTTTTTTTCTTATTATTTGAATTTCCTCTTTATCAATTAATAATTCTTCAATAAATGGTCTAGCATTATAATTTGAGCTCATTGTTGATCCATAAGCTCCGACATTTTTTATAACTACATAATCTCCATCTTCTATATTGGCAAATTTGTCAGTTTTTATAAATTTGTCGGAAGTTTCACATATTGGCCCAACTATTTCTGTTTGAATGTTGTGATCTGAATTATTTAATTTAGAAGTTAAAATTTCATGTTCTGCATCGTATAAAGCAGGCCTCATCATATCATTCATACCAGCATCAATGATAATAAATTTTTTACCTTCACTTATTTTGTTATAAAGAACTTTTGATACAAGTATTCCTGCATCAGCGGCAATCAATCTTCCAGGTTCAAATATAAAATTAAATTTATCTTTACCAAAATATGTAATCAATAAGTTATAATAATCCTCGAAGGTAAAATTTCTATCTTCGGGACTGATACCTCCTCCAACATCAATAGTTTTCAGGGTCTCATAATTCAATTGTATTTTATCAATTAAATGTTTTGCAACTTCAAAAGAATGTTTAAATGGGCTTAAGTCTTTTATATTGCTACCAATGTGAAATGCAATTGCTGTAATTGAAAGAGAGGAAAATTCATTTATTCTGTTAAATACATCTAAAGTTTCATTTACAGATATTCCAAATTTATTTTCTAGACTCCCGGTTGTTATTTTTTCGTGCGTATCAGACTGTACATCAGGATTTATTCTAATCCCAATATTTTGAACCTTACCTAAATCTTTAGCTATCTGATTAATTTTTTTTAACTCCGCTATAGACTCTACATTAATTTGAAAGCAATTATTAGCAATTGCATACCTGATTTCATTTTCGTTTTTCCCAATACCAGAAAATACTATTTTCTCAGCTGGTATCCCGGCTTCAATTGCCTTTTTGAATTCCCATTCGGATACCACATCAGCACCAGCGCCTAATGAAGCCAAGATTCTTAGTAGTGTTAGATTAGAGTTTGATTTTAAAGAAAAGCAAATTTTATAATTAAGATCTAAAAATGCATTATTAAAATTATTAAAGTTATTAGTAAGCATGTTTTTACTGTAACAATAAAATGGTGTTTGATGCGTTTTAGCAATTTCATCAATATCAATATTCTCAAATCTAAGAATATTATTTTCATATTTTAGCTGTGACATATCTAGACTATGACGGTTGAAAATTGTTGTGATTGTCCTGTCTCAATCGGAGGGTATTCAAGTGAACCTTTCTTGCCACAGCCATAGATACAAATTAATAGAACCAAAATACTAATACTTCTCATTTTTGATCTCCTTGCGTGCAATAGCAATCATTTTTCTTATTTGACTTATAGCAGTACCACCGTAACTCTGTTTATTATTAACACTTTTTTTTATACTAAGGAAATCATATAAAGACTTATCAATATTTTGATCAAATGATTTATAATCACGAAGTGTAATATCTTTTAAGAATAATTTCTTTTTCTCAGCAAAATTTACAATTTTTCCAGTAAGACTATGAGCATCTCTAAAAGTATAATTAAGCTTAATTACCAGCCAATCTGCAAGTTCAGTAGCATTAATGTATGTATTATTAATTATTTTTTCTGCAGATTTTTTATTAACTTCTAATGAAGTAATGATTTCAATCATACAATCTAGACAAAGATGTAATGTCTCACTTGTTGAGGTAACTAATACCTTATCCTCTTGAAGATCTTTACTGTAAGTCAGAGGAAGAGACTTCATGAGATTGAGCATCGACGATAAATTACCTATTGCTATGGAAGCTTTGGCCCTGATAAGCTCAGCTCCGTCAGGATTTCTTTTTTGGGGCATAATAGATGAGCTGGACATCAACTGATCACCAATTGTGAAGAAATTAATCAGATCTGAAGAATAGAGTGCAACTTCCTCGGCAATTCTAGATAGGTGCACAGAGAGAAGGGAAGCACTTGATAAAAAATCAATAACAAAATCTCTGTCTGATACCGTATCTAAAGAGTTTCTTGTTGGCTTTTTGAAGCCAAGGGCTTTTGTAGTTTTGCTTCGATTTATTGAAAAGTTAGTTCCTGCGAGTGCACCAACACCTAATGGATTTTCATCAAGCCTTTTAAAGGAATCGACAAACCTAATACTATCCCTTGAAAACATTTCATAGTAAGCCATGAAATAATGACCAGCAGATATAGGCTGCGCAGATTGAAAGTGAGTTAGGCCTGGTAGTAATATTTCAATATTTTTATTTGCAGATTGCACAAGACAGCTCTTTAATTTTTTTATTTTTTTTGAAATAGAAATATTATCCTTTTTCATCCACAGCTTCAGATCTGTAATTACTTGGTCATTTCTTGAACGTGCAGTATGAAGTTTTCCAGCCACATCACCTATGACTTCCATTAATCTGTGTTCGATATTCATGTGTATGTCTTCTAATTGATTATCAAACTTAAAATTTCCATTTTTTATTTCTGATCTAATTTTTTTTAATCCAGATATTATTTTCTTTGACTCGCTGACTGAAATAATTTTTTGTGAACCAAGCATGGAGGCATGAGCAATAGATGCATCAATATCTTCATTAAATAAAAACTTATCAAATTCAATGGAAGAATTGATTTTTTCAAAGGCTGCACTTACTGGCTTTTTAAACCTATTTCTTAATTTATTTTTTTTTATAGACATTTTACTTTAAGATTATACTTTCCAATTTATGTTGCTTAAAAACTTTAGGTCTAAATTAATTTTGATGGTATATGCCATAATTCTCTTGTTTTGCAACATTTTATATAATTCTGATTTAAGTGCTAATGAACTTATCATTTATGAAAAGCAAGGTTTTTCTAGCAAATTTCAAGATATAAATAGTAAGGAATTAGACCTTAAAAATTTTGAGGGAAAACTAATTTTAGTCAATCTTTGGGCAACATGGTGTGAACCCTGTAAAGAAGAAATGCCTTCTTTAGATAGGTTGCAAAAAAAATTTGAAAAAGATATTTTTCAAATTCTTCCTATTAGCTTAGATCGAGGACCCAAAAAAAATTCGATTAATTTTTTTAATGATTATAACATCGAAGAATTAGATATCTTTTTTGATGATAAGAACAATATCCCAAGAGAGGCAAGAGCAGCTGGATTGCCTCATTCAATCTTTGTCGACAAGGATGGTAATGAGATTGCTAAACTAATTGGCCCAGCAGAATGGGATAGTGACTACTTTGCAAACTTTATTAGAGAAAATTTAGATTAATTAAAGAGCTTGTTCTAATTCTGGTAGAACCTGGAACAAGTCGGCTACTAATCCATAATCAGCAACATCAAAAATTGGAGCCTCTTCATCTTTATTGATTGCGACAATAACTTTCGAGTCTTTCATACCAGCAAGGTGTTGTATAGCTCCTGAAATTCCAACAGCGATATACAATTCTGGGGCAACTACTTTTCCTGTTTGTCCAACTTGATAATCGTTTGGAACGAAACCCGCATCGACCGCAGCTCTGGATGCCCCAACAGCAGCGCCAAGTTTCTCTGCAACCTTATCCAAGAGCTCAAAATTTTCACCGTTTTGCATCCCACGACCACCAGAAATAATAGTTTTTGCCGAAGTTAACTCAGGTCTATCTGATTTAGTTAATTCTTCCCCAATGAACTCAGAAATCGACGGCATGTTCTCAGCATCTATTTTTGATATTTCGCATTCAGAAGATCCCATTGCCGCAGCTTTAAATGCCGTAGGTCTTACAGTGAGTACCTTTTTTGGATCACTAGTTTGAACTGTAGCTATCGCATTGCCAGCATAGATTGTTCTAATGAAAGTATCAGGTCCTTCAATTGCGATAATTTCAGAGATCTGAGAAACATCTAACTTTGCTGCAAGTCTGGGCATTACATTTTTACCAGTTGTGGTTGCAGCAGCTAGAAAGTACTCGTAATCTTCAGATATATTCATTATTAACTGGGTCAGATTCTCAGCCATTATGTTATTAAAGTTATCGTCATCCACATGAATGAGCTTGCTTAGTCCCTCTATCTTTGAAGCTTCAGCAACAGCAGAATCTATATTTGATCCGACAATTAACCCATGAACATCACCATCAATTTGAGATGTGGCTGTGATTGCCTTTAAACTCTGATCACTTAATTGCCCGTTCGCATGTTCAATAAAAAATAACGTTGTCATATTACACCTGCCTCATTTTTAAGTTTTTCCACTAATTCTGAAATATTTTCAACTTTAATACCAGCTTCTCTCTTAGGAGGTTCTATTACTTTAAGGATATTTACTCGAGGTGTAACATCAATTCCATAATCTTCAGGAGACTTTTGATCTATAGGTTTTTTCTTTGCTTTCATTATATTTGGAAGAGAAGCATATCGAGGTTCATTTAATCTTAAGTCAGTTGTGATAATAGCCGGCATATTTAAACTTACTGTCTGTAAACCACCATCAATTTCTCGAGTAACTTTTACTTTATCTGATTCTATTTCAATTTTAGAAGCAAAGGTACCTTGAGGCATGTCAGTTAAAGCTGCCAACATTTGGCCTGTTTGATTATTGTCACCGTCAATAGCTTGCTTACCGGAAATAACTAGCCCTGGAGATTCCTGCTCACAAATTTTCGATAAGATTTTTGCTATAGATATTGGTTCAATTTTCTCTTCAGTTAAAACATGTATTCCTCTATCCGCGCCCATTGCTAATGCCGTTCTTATGGTTTCTTGGCATGACTGATTTCCTATTGAAACAGCAATTATTTCTTCAGCTTTTCCAGCTTCTTTCAACCTAATTGCTTCTTCAACAGCAATTTCACAGAAAGGGTTCATTGACATTTTTACATTTTCAGTTTCGACACCAGATTGATCAGATTTAACTCTAATATTTACGTAAGGGTCGATAACACGTTTTACTGGGACTAAAATTTTCATAATTGATTTATAATACCTTTTTTATTTGAGTAAACATATTTATACATTCTTGCCAGGCTTCCACAGAATATCTTTTTTTCCATTATCATTTTCTACACGTGATAGTACAAAAAACAAATCTGATAAACGATTGATATACTTAAGGGCCTGCTCATTGATATTTTCCTTTTTTGATAGAGTTACAATTAAAGTTTCAGCTCTTCTTGCTACAGTTCGTGCGTTGTGAAAAAATGACGCAGCTTTACTTCCTCCAGGCAATACAAAAGAACCTAGGGGTTTTAATTTTTTATTATACTTATCAATAATCGTTTCTATTCTATCAACTTGATTGCTAGTAATTCGAAGCGGCTTATACTTAGGTTTTGCTTCTATTGGCGTTGCAAGATCTGCTCCTAAGTCAAAAAGATCATTTTGAATTTCTGAAGTTATTCTTTTTATGCTTGACCTCGTATAAAGGTTAACAATACCTAGTATTGAATTCAGCTCATCTACTGTTCCGTATGCTTTGATGCGAATGTTGTCTTTGAAGATTCTTTTACCATTAACTAAACCAGTCTTACCCTTATCACCTGCCTTAGTATAAATTTTATTGAGTTTTACCATTAACTATTAGTAGAGAAGTACAATGCGCTCATGATAATGACAATAGCGACAAACTGAAGTGTAATTCTTAACCGCATTAATTTATTCGCGTATTTTTTATTAAAGTCTCCACCCTTAAACATAGCATATATTCCTGTACCCAATACGGCTAGCACTGCTAGTAAAGAAATGGGAATTAATAGATAATATAAAAAACCTGGCATTTTAAGATGGATTTGTTGACACTAATCTGCGAGTGACAATGTC
>CACLBX010000017.1 GCA_902605215.1 uncultured Pelagibacteraceae bacterium | reverse complement strand
TGGCCTTAGCTTTTGTCGACAATGTAGTTATTGATGCCGATGCCATTACTTCTTTTGAATCTAATCCAGATGAGCTATTCAGAGACACTTATCCTCATACAATTTTTACGCCTCACGAGGGAGAATTTAGAAGACTATTTGGTGACGAAATCACCTCAATTAAAGACCGTGTAATAAGGTGTGTTGAAGCTTCTAAGCGAGCAGGTAGTATAGTTTTGCTAAAAGGATCAGAAACGATTATTGCAGATCCAGATGGTCAAGTAGTAATCAATTTTGGTGAGGCTCCTTACTTAGCAACAGCTGGATCAGGTGATGTATTGGCGGGAATAATAGCCTCACTCGTAGGCAAGAACAAAATGAAAAGCTTTGATGCCGCTTGTGCTGGAGCATGGATACACGCAAAACTAGGTGAATATTTAGGTCCCGGTCTAATAGCTGAGGATCTTATTGACAACATACCATTGATGATTAAAAACTTCATAGTAATGACTTTTAAAACTTATACTTATTTGAAAAATTTCTTAGGAATTTTCTTTCTTACTTTAATATTTAATTCTTACGTTCAAGCTGAGAATATTATCATTAATAGCGAAAAAACAGAGTTTCAGGGAATAGTCGCTAAAGAAAAGAAAAATAATAAGGTTTATTCATTCCTAGGAATTCCATTCGCAGAGCCCCCAATCAATGATTTAAGATGGAGGGCCCCAAGAGATCTTATTCAAGTCCCAACTGAAATAAATGCAACGGAGCTTCCAAACAGATGCATGCAAGTTAGTAATTTTTATGACTCAATTGATGGAATTGAAAGTGGATCAATCATGGGTTCTGAAGATTGTCTTTATTTAAATATATACGTTTCAGAAAGTGCATTGAAGTCTAACAAAGAATTGCCAGTTATGTTTTGGATTCATGGCGGTGGCAATACCTGGGGATATTCAGCATCCAATCTCTTTACCTCAGGAGATTTTGTGCTTGATCACGATATTGTACTGGTAACGACCAATTATAGGCTGGGACCATTTGGCTGGTTTTCATATAATGGCCTCAATGAAGATAGTAATAACGAACTAGATAAAAGTGCAAATTTTGGCACGTTGGATCTAATGAAGTCTCTTGAATGGGTTAGAGATAATATTCAATATTTCAATGGAAACCCTGATAATATTACAATATTTGGCGAGTCCGCTGGTGCAAGAAATGTTATCTCTTTGATGTCATCTCCTTTGAGTAAAGACTTATTTAAGAGAGGAATCTCTCAGAGTGGATATTTAGGATCTGATAGTCTTGAATTTGCCCAAAATGATCCACGATCTGGATCTAAAGGTTTAATAACAAAAAAATTAATTGAGACCAATCCTGATATTGCGACTAATGAGATTGAGAAAATATTAAATGATTCCAATAAGTCTGAGTCCTTTCTAAGGTCATTATCTGCAACTGAAATTGTAAAGTATTATAGGGTACAAGAAGACTCAGGTGGACTGATTGATGTTCCTAATGTCATTCCTGATGGGATAGTCATTCCTGAAAAAGGTATCTATGGGGTTTATAGAGATGGAGAAATGCATGACAAAAACATGATTTTTGGTTCGACTAGAGATGAAGATAAGCTTTTTATGATAATGAATGATGAATTTGTGGATCGACCACTAAAATTTTTAAGTTTTATTTCTGAATATTTAGAATTCTATATTAAACCAAAAGATCCAAAATTTTACGACTCGTATGGAAAATATATGGCAGAGTCATGGAAGTTTGGAGCAGTAGATTTGCCTGCCAAGTTTACCTCAATTAACAAGCAGTCTGAGGTTTATGCTTATAGATTTGATTGGGATGAACTTGAAACTCATCTGGGTATCAAATTATCAGATCTATTGGGAGCAGCTCACGCAATGGAAGTCCCATTCATTTTCAAAACCGCAGGATTAATGGGTGAGGGTGGAGATATCATTTCGGAAATTATTTATGATGAAAATAATAGAGATACAGACTTGAAACTGGCAAATGAGATTGGACAATATTGGGTTAACTTTGCGTATGATGGAAACCCAAACAATTATCCATATGAAAAAAAAGTAAACTGGGAAAGATGGGATACAAACAACGACAAAGAACAATTTATAGTCTTTGATACAGTAAACGATAAAGGCATTACAATGTTTAGCTCTACTTTGTCAGCTGATTCAATTCTTCAAGGAATAGCAAGTGAATCTTTAAAAGTTGAACAAAAGTGCTATATAATTGATAAAATGTTTAACCGAACAACACTAACTTCCGACGAAGTTGATGAAATTTATAATACTTTCATGGATGGAAAGTGCAAAGTCTAAATTTTCTTTAGGTCTACTTTATATTGATCTACAACATCAACTGCTTGAATTCCGTCAATGTGCATTTTAAATTTTTTATATTCTTTTTTTAACTTCACTTTCATTCTTGCTTCTTTCTCATTTTTTGCACAAACAAAGATATTGGTGTGACCTTCATAAAAACCATTAGAGATATTTGGATCATAAAAACCTGTATGGACTTGAAACAATTTCATATTATTTAATAATTAGATCATGAAAAAAGAAAACTTACCATCCAAAATATGTCCACAATGTAATCGCCCATTTGTCTGGAGGAAAAAATGGAGATTAAATTGGGAAAATGTTATTTATTGTTCTAAAAAATGTGCTTCTAAAAAAAATATTTAAACTAGATTTTTTTTCTTTCCTTCATAGAAAGAATTAATGTTGTTAATTAGTTGATCAATGGCTCTTTGCAAAGTTTCGCTTGAAGCCCAAGCAGTATGAGGTGTCCATATGAAATTACTTTTTTTAATAATTTGGTAATAAACATGATTATTTTTTGGAGGCTCTTCCGTTGCAACATCAACACCAGCACCAGCTATAATCTTATTTTTAATAGCATAAACCAAATCCTTTTCATTAATTATACCCCCGCGAGCTGTATTAATAATTATTGATGATTTTTTCATAGCTTTCAGTTCTTTTATAGAAATTAATCCATTGGTTTTTTCATTTAATGGACAGTGAATTGATAAATAGTCTAAGTTATGAAGAAATTCTCTTAACTCATATTTATTTGAATTTCTTACAGAAATAAACGAGATGTTCATGCCAAAAGCTTTAGCAAACTTTCCAACTTTTTTTCCAATTGAGCCGTTCCCAATAATTCCTATATTTTTATTATTTAAATCACTTATTTCTCTGCTTAATAATGCGAAAACTTTCTTTTTTTGCCACAATTTATTTTTTATATCCTCTTCAAGGCCTTTTATACTCTTTGACAGACCTAAGATTAAAGTCATAACGTGCTCAGCAACAGAAGTAGAGGCATAATCTCTTAAATTACATACTGCTATGTTTCTTTTTTTGCAAAATTCAAGGTCAATAATATTTGTTCCAGTTGCAGTGATTGCAATTAATTCTAAATTTTTGGAATTGTTCAAGTTTAGTTTGTTTAAATTTACTTTATTTGTGACAACTATATTTGCTTCTCTTATCCTAGTCCCAATATCTTTCATTTCTGTAAAGTTATAATTCTTCCAAGTATTTTTAAAATTTAAATTATTAAATTTAATATTCTTTGGAAAAGTTGAACGATCTAAAAATACAATTTTTTTATGTTGTAACGTATTCATAGCTTATATTCTGACTTCAATAATACTTTATTGCGAGCTTTAAATTAATATCTTTTCATTATTCTTTTGTATAAACTTAATTTCACAAATCTCGGATTTTCCACATATGAAAACAAGTCACTTGCTATTAATTATGTTGATCATGATTATTTATGGCAGTTCCTATCCTGTTGGTAAGTTGGGTATTGATAATATACCCCCGTTACTATTTTCAGCTCTTCGAGTAGGTCTTATATTTATTGTTTTCATACCTTTTTTTAAATTCAGGCTGCCAAGCAAAAACCTCATTAAGCCTTTAATATTATTTTCACTAACGATGGGTGTTGGAACATATGTTTCTATGTACTATGCGCTAGAAAGGCTAGAGATAATTGCACCAATCATTATTGGAGCACAATTATCAATACCTTTTGGTATCATCTTAAGTTCAGTATTTCTCAGAGAAAGCATAACTACAAACCGAGCCATCTTAATTTTAAGTTCATTCATAGGAATAATTATTATTGCATATGATCCAAGAATTATTGACGACAAAATTGCAACTGTACTTATCATTTCTATGGCATTCTTTTATGCCGTATCAAATATGCTTGCTAGATCATTAAGAGATGTTGATACATCTGTGATGAATGGATGGCATGGAATTATAAGCTTTGTTCCAATTATTCTGTTATCATTTTACTTTGAGGGAAATCCGTCTGACCATTTAAGAAATATAGATTCTATTACTATCTTTTCTGTTTTACATTGTGCCCTTGTAGTTTCTGCAATGGGGCACGTTGGAATGTTTTATCTCTATAAGTTCTACCCAGTCTCAAAAGTGCTGCCATTTTATTCTTTATTTCCTATTTTCGGCATCTTATTAACTATAATTATGTTTTCGGAAATATTAAGTGTGTATGAAATAATTGGAGGAATTATGGTGATTGGATCTAGTTATTTGATACATATTGAAAATAAAAGGGAGCGATAAAGTAATAGACATAAATTAAGTTATAAACCTGAAACCTCTATTAAAATAATAAAATTGTTTAAGCTCAAAATACTAGCAAAATCTTCTCATATATTTTTTGTTAAATAATGATAAGGTTTTTATATATATTATTTTTATGAATAAATTTATCAAATTAACAATCACTATATTATTTATCTTCATTAACAATTCCTTTTCTTCTGTATCAATAAAAGAGCATTCAAATAGCTTTGAAAATTTTAGAATTTTTGTTAATGAATATAATTTTTCAATAAATAATCTTTATCAAGCGAGCAATGAATATCATTTAAATTACCTCGATCTTCTAAAAGATAGAAAAACAGAACTTTCAGTACTTCAATTATTTAAAGAAAAATCGAATGATAGTCCTCAATTTGTATACACTCACTATATTCTTTCGCTCAACAAATTAAATAAAATATCAAAAGATTATATAGTAAATCAAGAAATGCTTGATGGATTATTCATTTCTATGTTTGGTGATAGTAAAATTCAATACAGTAAAAATTACGACAATATAAATGCAACCAATACAACATGTTTATGTGCAACTGAAGGGTCGTGTGAAAATGGTGAAGCAAAATCTTCATGCTTACCTGCTGAAGAATCATCTATTGAAAAGCTTGTCCCCATTGCCGGCGTGGGTGGTATGGCGGTTGCTTTAAGAGATGAAAAAATTCCTATCTTCAAAGGCACAAACAGAGCATATAGTTCTACCATTGCTGATGGCTGGATATCTAACAGCGAATACAAAAATGTAAACATCGCGCGTGATTTATCATTGATAGCTGCATATGATAATGACCAAGCAAATTATATAGATAACAATAATAAGGATAATTCTGCTATACCCCTTCAAGATTTTCCTCATCCATACACTCAATTAGGTGTAAATGATGCTTATGGATATGGACTTTCAGGTCTAGGGATAACTGTTTCCGTAATTGATAGTGATTTGTGTTACAGCCAAGCCAGCGGAACGTACAGCAATGACAATTATGATCACTACGATCTTCAAAACAAGAGCGTAACAACCTTTGGTAATTATGATTACAATTATTACACGTCCAATACTGACTGGGCTAATTCAACTAGAGGTCATGGATGTCATGTCGCTACAACAGCAGTGGGTGCCTATAATTCGGAGGCTAAACCGAGTGATGCATCAAATGTTTTTGAATATCAGTTCTGGAATAATTACCTAACAGCGTCTGAATTAGAAACCAACACTGGAAATTCAATTGATTTGCCCTCATCAATGATGGGTGTAGCTTATAACTCAAATCTTCATTTTGCTCAGTTCGATGGAGGGTCTAATTACTCTGCATGTTCTGGCGACAGCGCAACGAATTGTTTTGGTCCTCAGCATTGGGAATTGTCTACAGAAGATGCAATAACAAAGATGGCTAAAGTTCAAAACAATTCATGGGGATATCTTGGTGATACAACACCTGGCACTATCTTAGCTTATGGAACTGGCTCTAATGCAAAAAAACTCGCTGATTATATAAACGAACAAAACTCTACAGACTTCACTGAAGCTCAAGTAAGTGATTGGGTTGAGTCATATAATAACTTTCAAAATCAGGGTGTGATTGTTTGGGCAAACTCAAATGATAACAATGCAAACATGAGTACCCCATGGGGCGCATCTGAAAACAGTATTGATATCTCTGCATCACTACCTGTATTGTTCCCTGAATTAGCTGAAGCTTGGATTTCAGTTTCTAATGTGGCAACGTACAGTGATGGTTCAAAATTATTATATTCAGCGCCGTGCGCATCAAATGCTGCATATTGCGTTGTTCATGATGGATTTAGAATAACTGCAGGTACCGATGTCTATAAAGAAAGTTCAAACTATAGTTCATTTATATCGAGTAAAACAGGAACCTCAATGGCTGCTCCACAAATCTCTGGGGCTATTGCATTGCTGTTCGAAGCGTTTCCAGATAACTCTCCAGAACTGATAACCAAGAGACTCATGTTTACAGCTGATAATTCATGGTTTGACAGCAATAAGTGTTTCAAAGATAACAATAGTAATGACATAGTAGAGGCTGATGAACTTTCAAATTACTGTGGTGGCCAAGATGGTCGAGCTACCTATAATGGATTAGTACATTCGTATAGCAATCTTTACGGACATGGAAATCCTGATCTGCATAAAGCATTACAGCCTATTGGTCAGAACACAATAAAGGGACTCAGAGACAACGAAATGCTATTTGTTGGCTCTGGATTACTGCTGTCATCATACGTAGGCGATTCCCTGTCTCTTAATAATGAAAGAGCTATTTTCAGAGACCAACTCTATGGTGGCTTTGACTTTAATGTTGGTGACTTAGTGGTTCCAAATCGTGATACACGATTGTTTGATCGAATGAAAAAATCTCGTTTCGATCAATGGCACACACTTAATCATTCAGAAAACTTAAATTTGTCATTTGCGAGCGCTACCTATGACCATAATGATAATCAGTTAAATGATGATGTAGGTATTTACACTTCATTTACATCTGGCAATCAAAAGTTTTATTCAGGACATAATTACTCAATGGATCAGCTCTTAGGTCTAAGAAGCGGCAATAATGCTTTTTCTGTTTTAACAGCTCATAACAACGACAATAGCTTCTTAGCTTTAACTGAGGCAGCTGGAAAAGGTCAATTATTTGGCAACAAAATAAAAATAGATAGCAATACAACATTAAATATAACGGGGTATACAGGAGAAAGCGATGAACGAGCGCTTGATGAAAAAGGTTTCTTAGCGAGTATTTCGAACAAGACTGATAACTATAACGATATTACATTTTTTGTTGGTCAAAATTTAGAAGAGGACTCTATCTTAAGAATTAGTGGAACAGGGGCATTTGGGAACCTATCAGGTGAAACATTACATACGGGGTTTGCGTTTAATAAACATGTGCATAATAATATTCACCTTGCTGGTCTTGCTAATTTTGGGATTAGCAATAATAAGTCTGAAGAATACGGCCTCATAAGCAATTTTAATGATATACTTACGTCTCAGTTTAATGTTGGTCTCATAGCCTCTGGTGTCTCGTCAAGTAATGACCTTATCTCTTTAAACGTTAGTCAGCCGTTAAGAACAGAGGGTGGGACTGCGAGTCTAAATCTTCCTGGAACCATGAATCTAGATGCTACTCATAATTTCAATATCAAAAAAATTAATTTAGAACCATCAGGGCGAGAGATTAATTTTGATTTTGGATATGAAATGCAATTATACAATGAAAGTGCTTTTAGATTTGGAAGTCAACTTACATTAGAGCCATCACACATAGAAGGCAATTCTTCTGATAAATTAGTGTACGGATCATACAAGATTCAATTTTAATCCATCCCTGGCAATATATGGACAATCCCTATCAAAAAACCCCTTAAACCAAAACCTTAGCTAGATAAAAAAATAGATGTAAACTGTTGAGAAATAGTCTATTTTGCATTTTCTATTAATCGCGGATATGGTGGAATTGGTAGACACGCTGGTTTTAGGTACCAGTGAGGGCTCACAACACAAATAGAGTCATTTCAATAATTTATAGCCATTTTTTAATAAGATTTAGTCTCTCTACTGACACTATACTGACACTTCATCATTAAATAATCACGATTTGTAGGGTATGATTTTGTATGAAAGACCAGCAAGAAAAAGCACTGACATTTATTCATGATGCTATGAATTCAGAAATAAGAGGTGAAAAACCAAAAAAGAAGGTGTCTAATGTTCCATTAGCCTTAAACGTTATAGAAATATTAAAATCAGATGACTCATTATACGTTACAGCAGACTCATTCGATAATGTAGTTGTAAATTCAAAAGATTTTGTTCTTAAGATATGCGACATAATAAGAGATATTGAAGATCAAGGCACTGAGTATTCGCAATCGCTTGGAGAACTTGCAATTAGCTTCTTCACATTAAATGGAATTATAGATAGTGATAACTTAGACCCTGAAGATAAAAATATAAATGAGGATTACGTTAAGACTTGTTTAAGTGACTATAAGAATCTAGACATACTTGGTAACCTATATTTCAAAAAAGAGTATTGTGATTTTTGTATAAAAAAATGCATTATTGCACTTGGTAAGTTTAAAGAAGATGAAGAAGAGGTTATCTTTAAAAAGATATGTCATGAAATTCAGGATATATACAATAATGACGGATTCAGAGATCCTGAATACCCTGACTTAGTCTATCTTGAAGCCCAAAATATGATAAAAAAAATAGAGCAATTAGTTATTAACTATTCTCATAAATTTTGACACTTCATGATTAAATAATCACGATTTGTAGGGTATGATTTGCTATGACTAAAGGCACAGTTTTCTTTTTGATAATGGCAGTATTTCTTATTTTGCAAATGGTCAGTAGTGGAAGAATTGATTTTAGTTCTAATGAAGAAAATAAAGATCGTAGTATTGCAGAAATTAAACTCCAAGAAGCAGCTAATGAGTTTACTACAAAAAATAGAGGTAAAGAGAAAATAGGTAATTTTTTTATCAATAATTTAGATCAAATAATAGTAGGCCCAAATAACATTGATTATCTTTGTGAAAATATATTTATGAGCGGTCAAAACTGTTCTGATTTTGTTGAGCTAGAGGAAGCCTTCTTTGAAATGTTTAAGTCAGAGAAAAATATTTTACTAATACATGCTGATGATCTGATGAGTGAAATTCAAACTTTTGTTTATGAGTTTGATTATACTCTTGCTGATGACGAGGCGAGAAAACAAGTTACTAGCTATTGTAAAGAATATCTAAAATCACAAAACTTATCTGAAAACTGTATTATCATAATCCAGAATAATATAATTGTGAATTCGACTGTGGAGGAGTACATTCGTCAAAATGTATTATAGATATTCAATTTTAATCATTATTTATTTTTCTTGTCCTAATATGTTATTTGCCAACGAAAATTTTATTGAATTTAAGCCTGGTTGGAGTGCTTATAATGAGATTGCAGAAAATTGGAATAAAGCTATAGAATTTCATTTGGATGAGGTAGGAAATTGTGTAGATGCCAATTTTTCGAGCAACAATGAAAATAGCTACACAAAAACTGCTACATGTATTTATAATTATCTGGGTAATAGACTTAAGTTATATGACGTAGACTATGAAAAAGTTGGCGATGAACTTTATTTTCGATATGAGCAACTTTTTGAAATTGGAAGAAATGCTGGGTTTCATATAATTACGTTGAATACGACAAGATCTAACAGTGAATATAAGGATGCAAGAAAAAAGCTATTAGAGCAGGTAGATAAATTTACTGAATATTACTATGATAGTTTATTTCTGGGTACAAAGGATGTAATGGAAAAAGTTGCTTTCGAAGCAGAGCAGCTTCATGCTGATTATTTAGCCTCTTTTATTTTAGAAGAAGAAAACAATGAAAACGAAAAGATTACTGAGCCTGAATTTGCCGATGATGAAATCCTTCAGGCCTCTTCAGGAACTGGTTTTTTTATAAATGACGAAGGGTATATTGTAACCAATAACCATGTAATTGAATCATGTGGCGAAATGAAATTCTTTAATATGGGGGTTGAAATGCCAGCACAAGTAATTGCTTCTGATTCAATAAATGATATCGCTATTTTGTCATCTACTCTTAAAGAAACAAATTATTTTACTCTTAGATCAAATGATGTTGAGAGAACTGAGAATATAAAGGCTATCGGTTATGGCTTTGGAAAAGCCTATAGCTCCGATGTTAAAGTGACAGCAGGTATTGTTAGCAGTTTAGCAGGTTATGCAGATAATTATTCAGAGTTTCAAATGGATGCCGCAATTCAATCAGGCAACAGTGGAGGCCCCGTTATTGATGATAGTGGTTATTTGGTTGGGATTTCAGTTGCAGCTTTAGACAGTATAGGTGTGCTTGAAGATACTGGAACACTGCCTCAAAATGTAAATTATGCTATCAAAGCCTCGACATTAAAACAGTTTTTAGACTCAAATGAGATTTACTATGAGCTTAGCAAAAATTCATTTTTACCAAAATTTTTCAATAATTCTCCAAATTTGAATGAAGTAATTGATGAGGGCACAGTTTATCTTTCTTGTTATATGACTTATGCTCAAATAAAAGAAAATAAAGAGAAGAAAGTAATGTTCAAAAATATTGAATAATTCACTTATGTGGTAAAATTAAGTGTAGATTCAGTGTAAGATTATTATAATATGTAATTATGGCTTGGTTACTGTTATTTCCTATATCCGCAGTATATTATTTCTTAATAAAAAAAGTAAAATTTTTTAGTTTTGAAGGAAGAATTTCAAGATCTAATTATTGGAAAATATATTTATTCTATACTGTATGTTTATTTGTATACTTTTTTTTACTTCAATCATTTGCTGAAACTTTTTTCGGGTTTGGTTATCGACAATCTGGTCCTACAATATTAATTCTTGGAATGCTTTTTTATCGCATGTTGAGGGTGCCCATTGATGTTAGAAGGTGTCACGATCTTAATTATTCAGGTTGGCACTCAATAATGCTTTTTATACCAGCTGTTAATTTAATATTTCTACTTGGAAATTTTACAAAAAAGGGTAATGAAAGTGAAAACGCATATGGTAAAAATCCACTGTTAGATGAATAAGTACGCCTTTTTATAATTGAATGCTGCTAGAATTATTTAAACTTTTAACGGCGTTCATTGTAATGACAATAATATCATTCAGTTTTATTCGAATATATTTAAGTTATAATATTAAAAATAAACCTTTGATATTTATATCAAACTTAATAATACTTTTATTAATTTTAGTTATATCAAGTATTAGATATTCTAATTTATCTCTTTCAATGTCATTAAGTGTATTAATTGGACCGTTAATTGGAAGTTTCATATCCGGAAGTCTAGGAGTTGCTTTTCATTTCAGATTTAAGTGGGGTTACTTTTACAAAAATTACCTAACACATATTTCATTAGGAATGATCGCTCCTCTATTACTCTATCTATCAATGAATACATATTTCACATTGAGTTAATCAGTGACATTCACTGACACTATACTGACACTATACTGACACTCCTCATCAAAAATCCCCTTAAACCAAAACCTTAGCTCCTTAAAAAAATAGATGTAAACTGTTGAGAAATAGTCTATTTTGCATTTTCTATTAATCGCGGATATGGTGGAATTGGTAGACACGCTGGTTTTAGGTACCAGTGAGGCAACTCATGGGGGTTCGAGTCCCTCTATCCGCACCATAAAAAGAATATGAATTATAAAGAAACATTAAATAAAGGACTTAAAAGAGGTTATGAATTCACTATTGCGGCAGACGTTTATAATAAAAGTCTCGATGCCAAAATTGAAGAGATAAAAAAAACTATAAAAGTGGATGGATTTAGGCCAGGTAAAGTTCCAAATAATATTATCATGCAAAAGCATGGTGAAGCTATCAATGCAGAAGTGCTAAATGCAGTAGTAAATGAAAATGTTTCAAAAATCATTCAAGAAAATAAACACAGACCCGTATCACAACCAAAAGTGGATTTTAAAAATGAAAAAGACAACAAGCCAAATGAAGATAAAGTTTTCAAAATAGAGTTTGAACTATTTCCTGAAATTGAAATTGCTAAATTTGATAAGATTGAAATTGAGTCCACCAGTGTAAAGCTTGATAAAAAAGAAATTGATAAGCGAATAGAAATGATTGCTAAATCTCAAAGAACTTATAAAGAAAAACCTGATGATTATAAGTCAAAAAAAGATGACTCTATTCTACTTGATTACGAAGGCACAATTGATGGAAAAAATTTTGAAGGCGGCAAGGCAGACAGCCAAACAATAGTATTGGGGTCAGGCAGATATATTAAGGATCTTGAAGACGGCCTGATTGGTTGTAAAAAGGGTGATAAGAAAAATGTTAAAGTTAAATTTCCTGCCGACTATAATGCAAAGGAACTTCAGAATGCTGATGCTGTATTTCAGTGTGAAATTAAAAAAGTAAGTTCACCGGAAGAGTCTAAAGTCAATGATGCATTGGCTAAATCAATGGGCGCAGATGATTTGAAAGATTTAAAATTAAAAGTAGAAACTCAGATGAAAACTGAGTACAGCGACTTAACCAAAAACTTAGATAAGAAAAACTTATTTGAGAAACTTCAAAAAATTCACGTTTTTGAATTGCCGCAAGATTTGATAGATGCTGAATTCAGCAATTTATCTGCCAATTACCTTCAGTCTCAAAACCCTTCTTCGATTGACCATCAAAAGGAAATAAAGGACCATAAGCTCTCTGCTGAAAACGAAAAAAAATTTAAGGAAGATGCAAAAAATAGGATTGAAATGGGACTAATTTTACAGGAAATTGGTAAGGTAAATAAAATATCTGTGACACCTGAAGAAATGAATAAAGCTTTATTTGAGTATGCGAGTAACTTTAAAGGACAAGAGCAAAAAGTCATTGATTATTATAGGAGTAATCAAGAAGCTTCAATGCAACTACAGGCTCCTTTATATGAGAACAAAATTGTAGACTTTATTTTATCAAAGGTTAAGTTGAAAAAGAAAGAAGTTGACGTTGATTCGTTCATCAAACTTTACAATAACGTTAATGAAGTAGTAAAACCGGCTACCAAAAAGAAGGCTGCTAAAAAGAAAACAGTTAAGAAAAAATCTAAATAATAAAATGGATAGTAATAAAATATTTAATCAGCTTGTTCCTATGGTGGTAGAGCAAACTGGTAGAGGTGAAAGAGCTTTTGACATCTACTCTAGGCTTCTCAAAGAGAGAATTATTTTTTTAGTTGGTCCAGTAAATGATAGTATGGCATCATTAGTATCCGCTCAGCTTTTATTTTTAGAGTCAGAAAATCCTGAGAAAGAAATATCTTTATACATAAACTCACCTGGTGGCGTTGTTAGCGATGGATTAGCAATTTATGATACAATGCAATTTATTCAATCACCTGTTTCAACTCTATGTTTTGGACAAGCAGCTTCCATGGGATCGTTTTTACTTGCCGCCGGTGAAAAAGATAAAAGATTTGCACTTCCAAACAGCAGAATTATGGTACACCAGCCTTCAGCTGGTTTTCAAGGCCAAGCCACAGATATTGAAATACATGCAAAAGAAGTATTAGCTCAAAAATCTAATCTTAACAAAATTTACTCAAAGCATACAGGTCAACCCGTTGAAGCTATTGAAGAAGCACTCGAAAGAGATAACTTCATGTCGCCAACCGATGCTCAAAAATTTGGTATAATAGATAGTATTCAAGAAAAACGCGTTGCCCCAAAAATTGAGAAATAGCCTCAAATAGAGCTCTTAATTAACTGTTTATAAACAATTTTTTTGTTAGATTTTCTAAATTTAATTGTTTTTTGGCTTTAATAATGGTTTCTTAGTGAATTATTGATTCGAAATTTTAATATTTATGGTTGAAAATAGTAACGATAGTAAAAGTAAGAATACACTTTATTGCTCTTTTTGTGGCAAAAGCCAACATGAGGTAAAAAAACTCATTGCTGGGCCAACCGTATTTATTTGCGATGAGTGTGTTGAGCTTTGTAACGATATTATTCAGGAAGAAAATAAAGAGACAAAAGCAAAGTCTTCCAGTCGCATTCCTACTCCGAAAGAGATTTGTGAGACGCTTGATGAATTTGTAATTGGACAGAAAGATGCCAAATATAATCTTTCAGTTGCCGTACACAATCATTATAAAAGAATTGAGCATTCAAGCTTTAAATCAGATGTAGAACTATCTAAGTCAAATATTTTATTAATTGGTCCAACGGGATGTGGAAAGACTTTATTAGCTCAAACATTGGCTAGAATTTTAGACGTTCCTTTCACAATGGCTGATGCTACTACTCTTACTGAAGCAGGCTATGTTGGTGAGGATGTAGAAAATATAATTTTAAAGCTTCTTCAAGCTTCAGATTATAATGTTGAAAGAGCACAAAGAGGCATTGTTTATATTGATGAGATTGACAAAGTCAGTCGAAAGTCTGAAAACCCGTCAATAACAAGAGATGTTTCAGGAGAAGGTGTTCAGCAAGCTCTCCTTAAAATAATGGAAGGCACTGTTGCAAGTGTCCCGCCACAAGGTGGAAGAAAACATCCTCAGCAAGAATTCCTTCAAGTTGACACAACAAATATACTTTTTATTTGTGGAGGAGCATTTTCTGGTCTTGATAAATTGATTAATAAAAGATCTAAAGGCACCGGTATTGGCTTTCAGGCTAACGTGAAAAAATATGAAGAAAAGTCTGGAGGCAATAGTCTTATGGACTTAGAGCCAGAAGACTTATTAAATTATGGTCTAATCCCAGAGTTTGTTGGAAGACTGCCAATTGTCACAACATTAACAGATCTTGATGAAGAGTCTTTGATGAAAATACTTCAAGAACCTAAAAACGCACTAGTTAAACAGTACCAAACATTATTTGGAATGGAAGATGTAAAGCTAATTTTATCCAAAGATGCTCTAAGTGTGATTGCAAATAAAGCAATTGTCAGAAAAACTGGAGCAAGAGGTCTAAGGTCAATTCTAGAAAATATTCTTTTGGACACAATGTTTGAACTTCCATCTCTTGAGGGCGTTGAAGAAGTCGTGATCAATGCAGAAGTTGCGGAAGGAAGAGCAAGGCCTTTATATATTTATTCCGACACTAAAAAGTCTTCTGAAACAAGCGCTTAGCTGTTCAAAGCACCTACCTTCTTGAAAATCATTTTTTTATGCACATTTAATAAGTGGCTCCTTAATAATTAACTTTACTAACGAGTGCTTTAAATTTCTTATTAATAATAACGAAAACGATTCATTTATGACTGAAAATAATATTCCAGTTTTACCCCTTCGAGACATAGTTGTGTTTCCGCACATGGTAGTTCCGCTTTTTGTTGGAAGAGATAAGTCGGTTAAGGCGCTTGAAAAGGTAATGTCTGGCGATAAACGTATAATGTTAATTACACAAAAAAAAGCATCTGTAGATGATCCTAAAAAGGATGATTTATTTGATTTTGGAACTGTAGCTAATGTATTGCAGTTATTGAAGCTTCCTGATGGGACAGTAAAGGTTTTAGTAGAGGGATTACAACGTGCCTCTATTAACATGTTTGCTGACAAAGAAACTTATCTTGAATCAAATATCGATTTAATTGAAGAAAACATAGACACAACGGATAAAAAAATTAGAGCGCAATCTAAATCAATTACCGAATCGTTTGATAAATATGTAAGCTTAAATAAAAAAATACCCCCAGAAGTGATAGGAACGATAAATGAGATAGATGACTTATCCAAGTTAAGCGATACAATTGCATCCCACCTGTCGATCAAGCTTTCTGATAAACAAGAAATATTAGAAGCAATAGATCTATCAGATCGTTTTGACAAGATTATGAATTTTATTCAAGCAGAACTTGATGTAATGCAAGTTGAAAAGAAGATCAGGGGCAGAGTGAAGAACCAAATGGAGAAAACTCAACGAGAGTATTATTTAAATGAGCAAATGAAAGCGATCCAGAAAGAACTTGGTGAAGGTGAAGATGGTAAGGATGATGTACAAGAATATGAGGAAAAAATTGAGATAACCAAATTGTCAAAAGAAGCTCGTGAGAAATGCTACACTGAGATGAAAAAATTGAAGTCAATGAGTCCGATGTCTGCTGAATCAAGTGTAATACGTAATTACCTTGATTGGATTCTATCCATTCCTTGGAACAAGAAGACAAAAGTTAAAAAGGATATTAATTTTGCAGAAAGAGTTTTAAATGAAGATCATTATGGCCTAGAAAAAGTAAAAGAAAGAATTCTTGAATATTTAGCGGTTCAGCAAAGAATTAAAAAAATGAAAGGACCAATCCTTTGTTTGGTTGGTGCTCCAGGTGTTGGAAAAACATCACTAGGCAAATCTATTGCTCGCTCTACTGGAAGAAAGTTTGTTCGTATGTCACTTGGTGGTGTACGTGATGAGGCAGAGATTAGAGGTCATAGAAGAACTTATATTGGTTCGTTACCTGGAAAAGTTTTGCAAATGATGAAAAAAGCTGGTTCGTCTAACCCTTTATTCTTATTAGATGAGATTGATAAGCTCGGAGCTGACTATAGGGGAGATCCATCTTCGGCTTTACTTGAAGTTCTTGATCCAGAGCAAAATAACTCATTCAATGATCACTATCTTGAAGTTGACTATGACTTGTCTGATACGATGTTCATTACAACTGCGAATACGTTAAGAATGCCACCCGCATTATTGGATAGAATGGAAATAATCAGGATAGCAGGTTACACTGAAGATGAAAAATTAGAGATTGTGAAGCAACACCTCGCGCCACAAATGCTTGAAAAACACGGTCTAAAAAAAGATGAACTTGTTTTAGATGACTCAGCAATTTTAGGACTAATTAGATATTACACACGTGAAGCTGGAGTGAGAAGTCTAGAAAGAGAGCTTTCAAATCTAGCACGTAAGACAGTAAAGAAAATCGTAGCTGGCGATGTCGCATCAATTAAAATTGATAAAAATAATTTGAATGATTTCGCTGGAGTTAGAAAGTTTAAGTATGGTGAAATTGACAATGATGATCAAGTTGGAATTGTCACTGGACTTGCCTGGACTGAGGTAGGCGGAGACATATTGCAAATTGAGTCAGTTATTATGCCAGGTAAGGGCAGGATGACCATAACTGGGAAGTTAGGTGACGTAATGAAAGAGTCAATCCAAGCAGCTAAGTCATATGTTCGTTCAAGATGTATAGAGTTTGGAATCAAGCCAACTATTTTTCCTCAAAGAGATATACATATTCATGTGCCTGAGGGCGCTATACCCAAAGATGGACCATCCGCTGGCCTCGCAATGGTGACTTCAATTGTTTCTGTTTTAACTGGTATCCCTGTTAGAAAAGATATTGCAATGACAGGTGAGGTGACCTTAAGAGGTAAAGCTCTTGGCATAGGAGGTCTTAAAGAGAAATTATTAGCAGCATTAAGAGCTGGAACAAAAACAGTTATCATTCCGAAAGAAAACGAAAAAGACATGGCTGATATTCCTGATAATGTTAAAGGTGGGTTAGAGCTCATCTTTGTCGACAATGTAGATGAGGTTTTAAAAATTGCCTTAACTAAGCCTCTGCTTCCAATTGAGTGGAATGAGGATGAATCCCCTAAATCTTCCAGTGAGATAAAGGAAGAAGAAGGCGAACAAGATACGGATAATCCCATAACTCATTGATTACGCTTAAAATTATAATTTCTTAAACACGAATATTTGATTTTTACCTGTTTTTCAGGGCTTTTTCTTGACTATATATGGTACTTCAGATCTCATAGTTATATTACGAATCAATAACTCCTAGAAAAGGTGGGAATTATGAACAAACAAGACTTAATAGGAAAAGTAGCTGAAGTTACTGGTATGCAGAAATCAGATTCAGAAAAGGCAGTTAATGCCGTTTTTGACCAAATTACTGACGTTCTAAAAGCAAGAGGTGAAGTAAGATTGGTAGGCTTTGGTACATTCAAAACTTCTATCAGAAAGGCTTCTCAGGGGCGAAATCCACGTACCAATGAAGTCATTCAAATACCTCAATCAACCAGACCTAAATTTACAGCAGGTAAAGGTTTGAAAGAGGCTGTTAATAACGCAGGTGGGGGAATGTAAGTTCCACTTAACTGTGAAATTATTTTAAAATCCGATCGTACATTTTTTTGTATGGTCGGGTTTTTTTTTTAATAAATTACATTTTACCTTCTATAAAATAGATATATAACAGTCTTTCCGGGCGATTAGCTCAGCTGGAAGAGCGTCACGTTTACACCGTGAATGTCGGCAGTTCGAACCTGTCATCGCCCACCACTTTTTGTGGGGGTGTAGCTCAGCTGGTTAGAGCGCCTGCCTGTCACGCAGGAGGTCGCGGGTTCGAGTCCCGTCACTCCCGCCACATACGAGTGGTATTCTAATATCAATATGTATATAT
>CACLBX010000016.1 GCA_902605215.1 uncultured Pelagibacteraceae bacterium | reverse complement strand
ATATTAACTTTACCCCATGATAACCATTGAGAAGGTTCATCATTCATCAATCCAAGAAATTGAGCTGAAATTAAAAATTTATTTAATGAATCGTGATCATCACTTTTACAATTTTTGAATAATTTATGCAATTCAGCTATTGCCTGAGGCGTATTCATGTCATCATTTAGTGCGTTCATTACATTTTCATCAATCATTACACTTAAGTCAGGCTTAAAATCAACTTCAGAAAAATATTGGTACCACTTGTCTAGTGTTTTTTTGCTTTCTTGCAGATTATCATTTGTCCAATTCAATGGCTGACGATAATGAGTAAGTATCATGGTTAATCTAATAACCTCTCCTTGGTATTTTTCTTTAAGTTCATTCACCGTTACAAAATTTCCATCAGATTTTGCCATTTTATGTCCTTCGACTGTGACAAAGCCATTATGAACCCAATAATTTGCAAATTTTTCTCCGTTTGCACACTCACTTTGAGCGATTTCATTTTCGTGATGTGGGAAAATTAAATCTTGCCCACCACCATGAATATCAAATGTTTTACCTAATAATTTTTCACTCATTGCTGAACACTCTATATGCCATCCAGGCCTTCCCTTGCCCCATGGACTGTCCCATCCAGGCTCGTTATCTTTTGAAGGCTTCCAGAGTATAAAATCAGATGCTTCTTGCTTATAGCTTTCAACATCAACTCTTGATCCAGCAATCATTTCTTCAAGTTTTTTGCCTGATAATGATCCGTATTTAGAAAATTTATTAGATGAAAAAAGAATATTATTCTCAGCAACATAAGCATAATTTTTTTCAATCAAAGTCTCAATAATATTGATCATTTCAGCTATGTGATCCGTTGCTCTGGGCTCAAAGGAGGGTTTCATTGCTCCTATATATTTCGCATCAGCGTGAAAATAATTAATGGTTCTTGAAGTTAATTCATTGATGTCTTCATTATTTTCTTGAGAGGCATTTATAATCTTATCATCAACGTCAGTTATATTTCTCACGTATGTTACATGCTCAGTACCGTATATGTTTTGAAGAATTCGAAATAAAATATCAAAAACTATAACAGGTCTTGCGTTTCCTACATGTGGATAGTCGTATACTGTGGGACCACAAACATACATTCTGATATTTTTTGGATCAATTGGTTCAAACTTTTTTTTTGAGTTTGAGAATGTATCGTATAAATTTAGTGGCATTTATAACTCAACTCTTTCTATGATTTTTTCTCTACCTAGTAATTGAATAAGTAGTTTCATTTCTGGACCATGATTAAGTCCTGTAAAGGCTTCTCTAAGGGGCAAGAATAACTCTTTTCCTTTTCTGCCAGTTTTCTCTTTTATGGCCGAAGTCCATAGTCCCCATGTTTCATCATTCCATGGATCATCAGGGATCAGTTCCATTGCAATCTTAATATAATCTTTATCAGAAGGCTTAATGGTCTCACTATTAAATACAATGTCCGTCCATTGTTTTATATCTTCAACAACATTCAGATTGCCTCTGATTGTTTCCCAAAACTTTTGATCAATTTTTTCATCAATCTTTTTTAATCTCCCTTCGATCTCGCTAAAATTGTATTTTTGAACCTGTTTTTTATTGAGAGCATTCAATACATCAATTTCAATTCGACCAGGTGACGTTGAAATTGTATTCAATTTAAATTCACTTTTAATTTGATCTATATTGTCTTTTAATTCGATAGAATTAGAAGTGCCGATGGTCGCCAATAAACTTAGTATTGATATGGGCTCCATATTTGCCTTCCTGAAACTACTAATGGATATGACATTGTCTCGTTTTGATAATTTATCTCCGCTTGATGCTTTTAGTAAGGCGTGATGAGCAAAGGTTATTTTATTTTGATCCAACGCATTGATAATTTCTACTTGAACAGCCGTATTGCTCGTATGATCATCTCCTCTAATGACGTTGGTTATACCGTAGTCAATATCATCTACAGCTGAACTAAAAGTATACAAAGGAACGCCGTCCTCTCTAAACAAAACAGGGTCAGACAAACTAGTGAGGTCTATATCTATTTCACCTTTAAGTAAATCATCCCATTTCATACGTTCAGTTTTTAATAAGAATCTCCAGTGGGGTTTTCTTCCTTCTGCTTCGTAGTCTTTCTTTTGTTGGTCTGTTAATTCCATTGCAGACCGGTCGTACACTTGCTTGCCACCAGCTGCGATGAGCAATTTTCTTTTTCTTTCAAGTTCTTCGGGTGTTTCATAGCAAGGGTAAATTCTACCATCAGCTTTTAATTTCTCGAATTGCTCTCTGTATCTGTCGAAACGAGACGATTGATTGAACGTTTCATCAAAATCAATGCCCAGCCAATCAAGATCATATTTGATCTGAGAAATATATTCATCTTTTGATCGTTCTAAATCAGTATCATCAATTCTCAAAATAAATTTCCCATTGTTGGTACGTGCATACAGCCAATTAATTAATGCTGTTCTGATGTTTCCAAGATGCAATAAACCTGTTGGACTTGGTGCAAATCTTGTTACTGTTGTCATTTAATTTTCCATGTCTCTAAATGCATTTGTGATCGGATATCTTCTGTCATAGCCAAAATTTCTTTCAGAAATCTTCACGCCTGGCGCTGCTTGTCTTCTTTTATATTCTGAATTGTAGAGTAGATTTTGAATTCTTTTAACTAATTCTTTATCAAATCCTTTGTCTACAATCTCTTTTACTGAACTTTCTTTTTCAACAAGATGGTACAATACTTTATCCAATACATCATAGGGTGGAAGTGAGTCACTGTCTTTCTGATCTTCTTTTAATTCAGCTGTAGGTTCCTTGGTTATAATATTATTTGGTATAATCTCATTTTTATCGAGCAACGATAAAGAGGGCTTATTTTTGTTTCTCCATTCCGACAATTTAAATAGGTCAGTTTTATAAATGTCTTTAACAACAGAGAACCCTCCACACATATCTCCATAGAGTGTCGAATAACCAACAGATACCTCTGATTTATTGCCGTTTGTGATAACCATGTGGCCAAATTTGTTTGAATAGGCCATCAAAATCGCTCCTCTTGTTCGCGATTGAATATTTTCTTCAGTGATGTCTTTTTCTGTTCCAGAAAATAGATCATTAAGTGTGTTGTCGTATGAATTGACAATTTCATTGATAGATATGTTCATGAGTTCAATGCCCAAATTATTACCTAATTCTGATGCATCTTTATTGCTCTCAATGCTTGTGTATTTTGAGGGCATTAAGATACCTTTTACTCTTGAAGGTCCAAGTGCATCAGTGGCAACGGCTGCACTAAAGGCACTATCAATACCTCCTGATATTCCCAATACAACGCCTGGAAAATTATTCTTTTCAACATAATCTCTTAGACCCAAGATTAAACTGGAGTAAATGACATCATTCATATCTGTATGATCAGAGAACGTATCTTCTATTAAAAATTTATGGTCTTCATCAAATAAAAATTCCTTAGACTCTGACTGACAGTGCTTAAGTTTGTAGATAACTTTTTCTTGATCATTCAGGAATGAGCTTCCATCAAAGACTATTTCATCCTGACCTCCTACTTGATTAACATAGATGAGAGGTGCAGCAATAGATTTTGAAAATTCGATAGCTTTCTTTTCTCTTTCGTTGATTTTATTAATATCAAAAGGAGACGCATTGAGAGAAACAGCAAGATCAATTTGTTGTTCACCAATTTCAGTGATGGTTTGATTTACCCAAATATCTTCACAAATAAATATCCCCAGATTAATACCTTTAAAATCTATAACACTTACTTTTTCACCATTTGAAAATATTCTCTTTTCATCAAATACTCCATAGTTTGGAAGTGCCATCTTGTAATGTTTATGTAAGATCTTTCCATCATGAATGACTACCGCAGCATTAAATAAATTACCTTCATCTAACCAAGGTGTACCTAGTACAACTGTTGGGTGCTTCCCTTTTGATAGATTGACAATTTCATCAACTGCTTCATGAACTTTTTTCATAAAAGCAGGCTTCAAAATTAAATCCTCTGGCGGGTAACCAGTTAACATAAGCTCTGAAAATAAAATTAGATCAGAATTATTATTTTGTAAGTGGTCAATAACGATCTGTTTGTTGAATGCAATATTCCCAACAACTGGGTTTGATTGAACTACTAATAATGAAATTTTTTCTGTCATTTGACTGATATTACAACTAATTAATTTAGTCGCAATTACTTGGCAATTATAATTTTTGACTTGTGAGGTTCTTGAGATTCTCTGAGCTTGTCAGATATTAAGAAGGCAAGTTCTAATGCCTGGTTTGCGTTAAGTCTAGGGTCACAATGAGTATGGTATCTGGCAGATAAATCTTCATCTTTTATCGCTTGGGCACCGCCTATGCACTCAGTCACGTTTTGCCCTGTCATCTCCAAATGCACTCCACCAGGATATGTTCCTAAAGAGTGATGAATATCAAAAAATGACTCAACTTCTTGAATAACCCTCTCGAAAGGTCTGGTCTTAAAGCCAGAATTAGCTTTCATAGTATTACCGTGCATGGGGTCGCATGACCAAACAAGGTTGTAATCTGAGTTGGCAAAAGGTCCAATTAGTTTTGGCAACTTCTCTTCAACATTATCAACCCCAAATCTACAAATGAGGGTAATTTTACCAGCTTCATTTTCGGGATTTAATACATCGATCAATTTCTTTAATTCATCGGGATCTAAAGTTGGACCACACTTAATTCCAATAGGGTTTTTAATACCTCTACAAAATTCTACGTGAGCTCCATCAAGTTGTCTTGTTCTATCACCAATCCACACCATGTGAGCAGATGTATCGTACACTTCACCAGTTGTACTATCTGTACGTGTTAAACATTCCTCATATGGCAAAAGGAGTGCTTCATGACTTGTAAAAAAATCAACATTTCTTAATCTTTTTGTATTTCCAGATGAAATACCTATGGCATCCATAAAAGATAATGTATCTGAAATTTTATCAGCTAGATCTCTGAATTTTTTTCCTTGAGGACTCTCATCGACAAAACCCATATTCCATTGGTGAACTTTATTAAGGTCAGAAAAACCACCCTTTGCAAAAGCACGTAATAAATTGAGAGTTGCTGCTGACTGTGTGTATGCTCTGATCATTCGTTGTGGATCAGGCACTCTTGAAGACTCAGTAAACTCCATATCATTAATGATATCACCTTTATAACTATCTAACTCAACTCCATCAATTTCTTCTTTAGGTGAACTTCTTGGTTTAGCAAATTGTCCAGCCATTCTCCCAACTTTGACAACAGGGCAATTACCTGCCGCTGTAAGTGTTACAGACATTTGTAAAAGAACTTTGAAAGTATCTCTTATGTAATCAGCATTAAAGTCGTCAAAACTTTCTGCGCAATCTCCACCTTGTAATAGAAACGCTTTTCCTTCTGAGACTTTAGCAAGATGTCTTTTTAGATCTCTTGCTTCCCCTGCGAAAACTAATGGTGGATATGTTTTTAATTGGCTTTCAGTTTTTTCTAACTCTGATTTATCTGGGTATTCAGGAATATGCTTTGCCTTGTATCCTCTCCAACTATTTGCGCTCCATTTACTCATTTTTAAAAACTCTATATTTTTCAGCCTTATAGTACCAAATAATCTAAATTACTAGAGTCTTAGCTAAATATATTGATTTTATTAGATAAATTTGATTTACCCAACGGGTGATGTGATTTGTTCTATGCCCTTGCTAATTTTAGGCAACACATCTTCCTGATCGAGTTTCTTGGTTTGATCATATTGAGGGTGTGCTAAGGTCGCTAGATCTTTTGCTTTTGTTAGTGCGACATCATAAAAACTCTCGGGACTTGCAACTTCATCAATATATCCTGGTTCAATAGAATCTTTTATTGAATACATTTCAGCGTTGAGAAGTGCCCTTTGCTTGTGTGATTTTGTTAATTTAAATTTTGCAATTTCTAAAATAGGTGTTGGTACAATCATATTATTTCGTAATTCATTTGCCCCAACCTTAAAGTCACCTTCACAGCCAACACGGTAATCACTGCTGCATAAAAGAAAAGCTCCAAGAGCAATAGCGTGTCCACTACATGCAGCAACTACAGGACGAGGAAATGAGAAAACTCTTTTCAGCATTAAGAATCCAGACTTAACCATAGCTGCAGCATTTTCAGGACTCGACATCATAACCTTTAAATCAAATCCGGCCGAAAACATACCAGGTCTCCCCGTAATTAAAACTGAACCCTTATTAGTTGGTATTTGATCCATGATTTCTTCAAAATTCTGAATCATCTCTGGTGAAAAAACATTCACTTTACCATCATCCATATGAATAATTGATACATCACCTTCTGTTTTAAGAGTTACTGCCATCGAACCTATACTAATTTATTTTTAAAAAACGTATAGTATAAAAAAGAGACTATTATTGATAGACCAATTATAACTGGTCCAATAATTTCAAATATAGCAAAAGTGCTAATACCTAAAAGAAATATTATACACAATTCTATTTTACTTTTTATGTAGCCTTCTTTGAATGCTGCTTGGAAAATCAAAAAATTAATTGGGAGATAAAGAAGTGTTGCTGTAATAGCACCAGGACTAAAGTCAGTATAATAAAAGCTAAAAAATATATGAAAAAAAGCATTTACAACCTGAGTGGTCATTAAAAAAAATAATATCAAATGCGCACTAGCTCTATTATTTTTAATAAGATAAAAAAAAATAAATATTAGTAAGAGAGAGCTTAGTATAATTAAAATAGTCTCAGTAGATATAGAATTATTATCTGAAAAATATTTTAATCGCCATTCTCTAAAATTAAAGAAAATATGTTCTTCAAAATGATGGATAGCATATATTAATGGCCCTAGAACGATTAAATTTTTGAATTTATTCACTTAATATTAGATTTTACGCTTAAGATAGATTTCATCGTTGCCATTTATGCCTGATATTTCCCAGCCTTCCTGGCCAAGTTTGTTTATCGCAATATTTCTCATTTCAAGCTTCCAATCTTTATCTTTATTTTTTTCCTTAAATTCTTCTGTTTCTGGATTGGAATAACCCATAGTCGTTGAATTATGATGGTTTACAATTTTATATTCCCATTTATTTTGACTCATAGTTTTTCTCCAAAATTATTATAGTAAAAAAGTCTACTCGACAGTAACTGATTTGGCAAGATTCCTTGGTTGATCCACATCATTGCCTAGTTCAACAGCTGTATAATACGCCAACATGTGTATAGGAACAGAATATACAATAGCTTCAATAGATTTTGGAGTTTTGGGCAATCTAAAAATCTTCCATATATTTTCTGAACTGGACTCAAGGCTTTCATCATCTGTAATCATTAATATTCTGCCACCTCGAGCAATGACCTCTTGAATATTGGATACCGTTTTATGAAATAGAGGACCTGGTGGAACAATACATACTACTGGTAAATCTTTCTCAATCAAGGCAAGTGGGCCATGCTTCATCTCTCCAGCTGGATAACCTTCTGCATGAATGTACGAAATTTCTTTAAATTTAAGTGCGCCTTCTAGTGCTAGAGGAAAGGCTGTCCCTCTTCCTAAATACATTACTCCTTTTGAGTCTATTATAGCTTTTGCAGTCTCTTTTAATTCGTATGATCTTTTTATTGCCTTCTCTAGAATTTGAGGAGCCTGCATAATTTCTTTACAAATTTCTCTATTCTGCTCAATTGTAACATTGTTATTCTTAGTGCCACAATGCAGTGCCATTGATAGCAGAACTGATAATTGTGCTGTAAATGCTTTTGTGGAAGCTACACCAATTTCTGCTCCCGCTTTAGTATATAAACAATAATCACTTTCGCGTGCAATTGAGCTGTTCATAACATTTACAATACTGAGAGTTCTAACCTTAGCATCTTTGCAATAATCTAATGCCGCTTTTGTGTCAGCTGTTTCACCTGATTGAGAAACAAATATACATAATGCCTTATTATCAAGAACAGGATCTCGGTATCTAAACTCAGATGCCATATCACACTCTACGGACAGTCTTGCATATTGTTCAAAATAATATTTTGCAACCAAGCAAGAGTAGTATGCTGTGCCACAGGCAATTAAATGTACCTTTGAAATATCATTTAAGTTTAGTCCTATATCATCAACTGAAATTATCCCCTGATCATGATCAATGAATTGTCTAAATGTTTCACCAACAGCCTTAGGATGTTCATGAATCTCTTTTTCCATAAAATGATTGTATGATCCCTTGCTGACTTCTGTATCCATAATACCAATATCAACAAATTCTCTATTGGCTTTATCTCCTGATGAGTTATAGATCTCAATATTTTCTCTACTTAGCACAATAATGTCACCATCTTCTAAGTAACATACTTTTTTTGCGATTGAGCTTAATGCTATTGAATCAGATCCTAATGAGCTGGAGTTGCCATCAGTTCCCGCTACCAAAGGACTTCCGTTCCTCGCGCCTATTATTTTATCCTTAAGGTCACCAAAGATGATAGCTAGCGCATAAGAACCCTCTAAAAGTGATATTGTTTGTTTAACTGACTCAATATGATCAAGGCCTTCATTGAGATAATGAGTAATCAGTGCTGTTATAACTTCAGAATCAGTATCAGACTCAAAGTTATAGTTTTTTAATTCTGTTCTACTTTTAAGCTCTGATGCATTTTCAATAATTCCATTGTGAACGAGTGAAACTTTTCGTGACGAGTGAGGATGGGCATTTCTTTCTGATGGCTCGCCATGTGTAGCCCACCTCGTGTGGCCAATTCCAACCTTTCCATCAAAACCATCTTTTTGAAGGGATAGTATTAAGTTATCAAGCTTACCTTTCGCTTTTTTTTGGTGAATTTGACTTTCAGTATTAATAGCTATGCCGGCTGAATCGTAACCTCGGTACTCAAGTTTCTTCAAGGCATCAATAATGTTTGAAGAAACAGATTCATTTGCTGTAATACCTACTATTCCACACATAAAATTATTTTTTATTTTTCCTCTTGGCCCAATTTTTTACTTCCATTTGAACTGATCTTTCAACAGCCAGACTATCTTGTTTAACTTTCTTTGTTATCGTTGAGCCAGAGCCAATATATGCATTTTTACCAACCTCTAATGGCGCAACAAGTGAAGAGTTTGATCCTATAAAGGCATTGTCTTTAATGACTGTTTTATATTTTGCTTTTCCATCGTAATTACATGTTATTGTTCCTGCTCCAACATTAACATTTTTTCCAATTATTGAGTCTCCAACATAAGAAAGGTGATTAATTTTTGAATTTGTGTCAATTATTGAATTCTTAACTTCAACGAAATTTCCAACTTTTGTCTGATCATTAATCTGTGTACCAGGTCTTATACGGGCGTAAGGTCCTATGCTAGCCCTCTTTCCAATCTTACAGTCTTCTAAATGTGAAAAAGAATAAATCTCAGCTCCATTTAAAATTTTTACATTTTTACCAATCACAACAAATGGGTGAATAGTTACATCTTTTCCTATTTTTGTGTCTTCTGATAAATATACAGTACTGGGGTCATGCATTGTTACTCCAGCTTTAAGATGTTTAGCTCTTAAATTTTCCTGAAATTCATTTTCTACCATGGCTAAATCCTTTTTATCATTGATACCCTGAACTTCTTTCTCAGATGTAATTACTGACTTAATTTTGATACCACTATTTGATGCCATTTTGAAGATATCTGTTAAATAATATTCTTTCTTCATATTTTTATTATTTATTTTTGGCATTAATTTTTGAAGAAGTGATGAGTGTATTGAAAAAATCCCAGAATTACATAGGTAGAAGTTCTCTTTTCTTTTAAGCTCTTTTTGTTCAATTATCTCATAAACCAAACCATTAGTTCCCAATACAACTTTCCCATAATTATTTTGCTCTTCTTTATTGAAACAAAGAATATGAATTTCATTTTTTTTAAACTTAATTATTTTCTTTAAAGTGGATGAATGCGTTAGTGGAACATCTCCATAAAGGACAAGAATATTAGAATTTTTTTGAAAACTTTTTATGGCCACGTTGACGGCGTCACCAGTTCCTAATTGTTTTTTTTGTATTATTAAATTGATTTTATTTTTTAAGTGAACAAATTCATTTTTTATTTCTTTATTAAGTATTAAATGAATTTTCTTTGGCTTTAAAGATCGTGCGGTATCTAAAACATGTTCAATTATGGGTTTCCCACCCAAAGAGTGCAATACTTTTGGGATACTAGAATTCATTCTAGTTCCCTTCCCAGCTGCAAGTATTACAATTTCTAAATTATTCATTGGATTTTGAATGAAAAATAAACAATATGTTATTAATTGTATCGTAAAAATTTATTTCAGAGGCTTACTTTAATTTAACTATGAAAAACAAAAAATTGTTTATTTTTGACCTCGATGGCACGCTGGTAGATACAGCTCCAGACTTTAAAAATTCTCTGAACTATATGCTTTCTAAACTCGACTATCCATTAGTCTCGCTTGAGGAAATAAGAAATCTGGTCGGCTATGGTGCGCGTGAATTAATACGACGAACTGCTGTTACAAAAAATATTGAACACGATGATGCAAGATTGAATGAGATGTTAAAAATATTTTTACTACATTATACGCACAATATTGATGATGACAGTATACTTTTTAACAATGTAAGAGAAGTTTTAGAGTTTCTTAAGTCTAGAGAAATTAAATTAGCAGTGTGCACTAATAAAATGGAAAAACTAAGTATCATGCTTTTAGAGAAGTTAGATGTATTAAAGTACTTTGATTTTCTTGTTGGAGGAGATACGTATATTAAAAGTAAACCAGATCCTCTCCCTTTAATTGAAATCTGTAACTACCTCAAAATTAGTCAATCTGATTCAATTATGATTGGAGACAGTGCTACAGATTTAAATGCAGGTCATAATGCAAATATGCCAGTTGTTTTAGTTGAGTATGGATATACAGATAATAAAAATATTTACAAAGAGGCTGATATGGTGATAAATAATTTCTCTCAATTAAAAGATTTGATCACATAGGAGTTAAAAATGACAATAAGTTTTAAAGATAAAGTAGCAATAGTAACAGGTGCTGGGGGTGGATTAGGAAGATGCCATGCACTTCAATTTGCTGAGAGAGGTGCTAAAGTTATTGTTAATGATCTAGGTGGCTCTGTGGATGGATCAGGTGGATCAAGTGAAGCAGCTGATAAGGTTGTTGAAGAAATTAAAGCTATGGATGGCGATGCAATTTCAAATGGATCAAGTGTAACTGATAAAGCTGGTGTAAAAAAACTGGTAGATGACGCAATGGCAGCTTATGGAAGAATTGACATCCTTGTAAATAATGCTGGTGTCTTGAGAGATAAATCTTTTGCAAAAGTAACCTTGGATGATTTTGAATTTGTGGTTGATGTACATATGATGGGATCTGTCTATTGCACTAAAGCTGTATGGCCTATTATGGTTGAACAGAAATATGGCCGAATAGTTATGACATCTTCTTCGTCAGGGATATTTGGTAATTTTGGACAGTCTAATTACGGATCAGCTAAAATGGGAGTTGTTGGATTAATGAATACTCTTAGAATTGAAGGACAAAAGAATAATATTAAAGTAAATTCACTCGTACCTGTCGCAGCTACAAGAATGACAGAAAATCTTGGAATGCCTGACGCAGTATTTGATAGCCTTAAGCCTGAGTCTGTATCTCCCGCGGTAATATTCATGTCATCTGAAGATGCACCTGATGGTGTAATGATTTCTGCTGGAGCAGGTGTGTTTGCAATGGCTGAGATAGTTCATTCTGAAGGAATAGCTCTTAAAGGAGATGATCTAAATGCTGATATGCTTGCTGAAAAATGGTCAGATGCTTCAGATATGACAAACAGTAAAGCTCTTAGAAGTGGAGCGGAACACACTGCTCATATATTTAAAAAGCTATCAGAATAGGTAATTATTCATCTACGAAAGATTAATCCCGTCGTCTTCATTTATTGACTGAATATTAGATTGAGTCAATTCAGTGTATCTTTTCATATGAAAATCAACATTGCCGAAAAGAATACCGATCATTGTTGCTCTTTTAAAAAAGTGACTGATCATGTACTCATCAACAACACCCATGCCACCGTGTAATTGAATAGCATTTTCACCAACAAATTTAATAGCTTTTCCAATACGAGCTTTTGCAGCCGATGCGGCCTTTCTTCTTTCATCCGTATTACTTAGGTCTGCAGTAATAGCCATATAAAGAATAGATTTTGCTTGCTCATATTCAATCATCATATCAACAAGGCGGTGCTGTATCGCTTGATTTGCACTGATGGATTGCCCAAATTGTTTTCTATTTTTACAATAATCATTCGTAGAGTCTTTTAGTACTTGTAAAATGCCAACAGCTTCTGAGCATATTGCAATTGTAGATAAATCTACTTGTTCTTCTATTGCTTCATAAGAGTTACCTAACTCGCCTAATATATTTTCTTTCGACACAGTTAAATTCTCGATAACAACTTCGGATGCTCTGTACTCATCTATTGTTGGATAATTCTGCAAAGTGATACCATCAGATTTTATATCAATTAAGAATAGTGTAATTCCTGATTTTGACCTTTGATCTCCATCAGTTCTTGCTGAAATAATTAAATGAGTTGCCATTCCAGCTCCAAAGACTACTGACTTAAATCCATTAATAATGTAATTATCTTCGTCAAGTGTTGCAGAGCATTTAACATCAAATAAATCAAACCTACTCTGAGGCTCTGCGTATGCAAAAACATAACGTCTATCACCTGAAATAATTTCTGGAATAATTAAATTTTTCTGATCTGCTGATCCAAGTTTAGAGATGAGACCTCCAGCTAGAATTATTGAGGGCATGTAAGGCTCTACAACAAGGCCTTTTCCAAATTGCTCCATCACAATCATTATATCAGTGGCTTCACCACCTAATCCACCTTGATCCTCATCGAAAGGAACTCCTAAAAGTCCAAGTTCAGCAAACTTCTTCCAGTTCTCTTCTTTCCATCCCTCTTCGGTTTTCACAATTGAGCATCTTGTATCCCAGTCATAATCATCCCTTACAAACGAGGTGACCATGTTTTCAAGAAGAGTCTGTTCTTCTGTATAATCAAAATTCATGGAGATAGTCCTATATATTGACAGCTAAAATGTCAAAAATTTTATAATCCGAGTACCATCTTTGCGATAATATTTCTCTGAATTTCATTAGAGCCACCATAAATAGATGCTTTTCTGAAATTAAAGTATGACCCTGATAAGTTGGTTGCATAATCTGGTCCTACATATTCATTACTCAATGTAGTACCCAAATGAGGGTTAGCGTAATACCCAACCGCTTCCATCGCAAGTTCAGTTACCATTTGTTGAATATCAGTTCCCTTAATTTTCAGAAGCGATGACTCTGGGCCAGGACCTTTACCCGCTGAGTCTTTCGCTAAAGTTCTGAGTTCAGTGTATTCTAAAGAACTTAACTCAAGTTCAGCATTTGCTATTTTGGATTTAAATGCAGGATCTTGTATTAACGGTTCACCATAAGACATCTCGGCACTAGCAATTTGCTTTATTCTCTCTAAAGCTTTTTTAGACCTCGCTACACCTGCAATGCCTGATCTTTCATGTGCTAATAAAAATTTTGCGTAAGTCCAGCCCATGTTTTCTTGTCCAATCAAGTTTTCAACAGGCACCTTCACATTATCAAACCAGGTTTCGTTAACTTCGTGAGATCCATCCATAAGCTTGATCGGTCGCACAGTAATGCCTGGAGTTTTCATATCAATCAAAAGAAATGAGATTCCCTGTTGAGGTTTTTCTGCATCTGGGTTTGTTCTTACTAAGCAAAAAATCCAGTCCGCGTGCTGAGCAAGAGTAGTCCATGTTTTCTGACCATTAACAATGTAATGATCTCCTTCTTTAACCGCACTTGTTTTAAGAGATGCTAAATCAGAACCTGATCCTGGCTCTGAATATCCCTGGCACCAAAATACGTCTCCACTTAGAATGCCTGGAAGATATTTAGCTTTTTGTTCATCATTGCCAAATGTATAAATAACTGGGCCAACCATATTAACACCAAACGGCATTATGTATTGACATTCAGCTCGGGCGCATTCTTGCTCAAATATATATTTCTGTGTTGGAGTAAACTCTGCTCCTCCGTATTGTTTAGGCCATCCTGGAGCTGACCATCCATTATGTTTACCTAAAATTTTATGCCAAGACATTAAGTCACCACGGGACAACTCTTTTCCAGTTTTTCTTTTTGTACCGATTGAGTCTTTCAGTTCTTTTGGGTAGTTGTTTGAAATAAATTCTCTTACATCTGATTGAAATTTTAAATCTTCACTTGAAAATGCCGTATCCATGGAATCACCTAATATTTAAATTTAAAAAATATATAATGCCTTAAATTACTGATTTCAACTCTATTTTTTAAGCATTATTGCCAAAAATCATACGTTTATTAACGATATCGTAGATTAAAAAAGCTCCCATTCCATACAAAATACTTGAAATAAATGTGTTTTGCACGAAAGGCAGCCCCATAAAGTAACAAGTCATGAGACCTGAAATACTCGACTCATACATTCCTGATCCATACCATACTGCAAAGTTTGTGATTAAGAAGAATACTAATACCCCTAAACTGATACTTAGAAATGAGTTCAGAATCGATACTCTTGCCTCAATGAATGTTCCAATCAAAACGCATACGGCTAAAGAAAAATAAATAATAGGCATACTAGCATGAAAGCCTAGATATATATCACTTAATAACATAGCTGCTAAAGGAACTAAATAAGCAATAAACCTTTTACTGAAAATTGCTCCAGAAAATACAGCCATGCCAAGGACTGGCGTGAAGTTTGGTGAATGCGGTATCAGTCTACTTAATGCAAGTAAAACAACTAAACCTAAAGCTAGATAGATGTTGGTCTTTACTTGCATATTATTATTTATAAACACTATAGTTTAAAAAGTATACGCCAAATCAAAAAATAAGTTTCTTTGAGGTAACGGGGATACATTGGATATTCCATAATGAGCATCATTATGAAAAGTACTCGATACTGCAAAATCATACGCAGCTTCATCAAAAAGATTATTGATACCAAAATTCAAAGTATAATTATTATTCACTGAACTTAGATACGTATTCACAAAATAATAATCTGGAATCTGCGGTTCAATATTTTCTTCATCATTTGAGGCATATTTTTTATCTAAATAATTTAATTCTACATCAAGAGTTAAGTCTTTTCTTACCTCGGTTTCATATGCAATACTAAACTGTATCGGAGAAATGAGTGGCACTGATTTCCCTACTAAACTAACAGACGAAACGCCTCCCAAAAGATTTAGCCATGTTGATGTACTTGTTCCATAGGTACTAGTGCCAGGTATAAGAGTGCCGGCAGTAAATTCGGCAATTGTATAACTAAAAGATCCCCTAACCTTGTTAGATTGATCAAAAGTATAGTCAAAATCAACGTCTACACCTTGACGCTCTATAGGGTCAACATTTGTATTTATACCACCTCTATATTGTAATTCATTAGTTGTATCAATTTCATAATAGCTGGCATCGATATTGAGGCTATCTTTAAAATATCTAAGTCCAATATCATACCCTTCAGATACCTGACTTTCTAGATCAAACGTTGTCTTGGAACTTGACGAGACAACTCTCTCGTCAATGTTAGGAATTCGAAAAGACTCGGCATAACCTGCATAGAATGAAAGATCTCTATTTAATTTTTTTTCAAAACCAATATTGAAAGCCTTATCCCCTGCAGTATTGTTATGTGTAGTCATATTATGAATGCTCGGATAAAAAGTTTCTCCATAATAAGTACCTGCACCTGGGGCTGTTAAATCAATAGTGTTACGGCCTCCAAATATACTTTTTTCATCTCTATAACCTAATGAAACTGAGAGATCAGTTTCATTAAAGTATGTGGTATTTTGAAAATATAAGGATCTGATCTTGAGATTAGCAAAGACTTGTTCTTTCATTTTTTCATCTTCTTTTCTATGTTTTGCTGAATCATAAAAAAAATGTCCATGATCATACCCAATATTTAAGATATTGGAGTAAGCTTCATTAATTTGTTTTGTTTCATATCGAGTATTAAAGTTATTTCCATCAATCGTTGTCACTGTATAATTATCGCTGTCATCAGGAACCGATGATGTATTTGCATTTGCCCCAAAAAAAGATTTATCTGTTTTATCTCTATACCCTGCGTTAAAAAAAACCTTATTCAAATCATTAACAAGAATAATAGTACTAGCATTAATGGAGTCCATTTCAGTGTCAGCGTAATCTACTCTTTTTTCAATATTGCAAGAGTCTCCATTTTCTGCATAACTTCCGCCTATGTTCCTTGCTGTCTTGCTGTCCTCGTATCGGTTACAAAAGTGGTAGTTATAGACCTCACCACCTTTAACCCTAGGACCAACAAGATTTTTTTCATTTTCCATCGACATAACATCGATATTTAAAGATACGTTTTCAACTTCATACTTAGTATTTAATAAAATGTTGCTTTCATCAAAATCTGCTGCATCACGGTAGTTACTGTTTGACGTTTGAGATCCATGAAGACTCACAGAACTCTGATCGTTTATTTTAGTAAAAAATGATAAATCTGCACTTTTATTGCCATAAGAGCCAATTGAGGTTTTTAGAGAATTATTTACATCCTCATTGTTTGTAACAATATTGATTGCACCTCCAACAGCGCCTGAACCGTATAATGTTGCGGCTGATCCACCTCTGATTATTTCAATTCTTTCAATGCTGTTAGTTGGTATGTGAGAGTTAATAGTAGACATGTCAATGTCATTGAGTCGCCTTCCATTAATTAGAATTAGCGTATTCGATCCTGATTGTTCCCCAAAACCCCGGACATCTAATGTAGTATACACTCCATCGTATCCTGTTGCCGTTGTTCTTGAGGAAATACCTGAGTAACTCTCTATTATTTGTGGAAGAGTCTTGTTTTGATACAATTTAAGATCTTCTTTAGAAATTATAGTAATATTTGATCCAGCCAATCCAGATGAAAGTCGAGTGTACTCTTGACTACTAGGATTAATTAAAATCTCTGGTGTTTCAGCACTTATATTGCCAATGAGAGTTATAAGTATAAATATAGATAGTACTAATTTTTTAGTCATGTTTTGCCTCCAGTTTGAAGTCACCGCAAACAAATTGTGCCCAAATGATTATCCCGATCACGTGTGGATGACTATGTTTTGTTGGTAGGTCTCCTGACTTCTCCGTCTAAACTTGAATACGCCTTCCCGATAAAATCAGTGGCATCTGTATTCAAACTCGTGAGTTACAGTTGCGGGTACAGCTAAGGATTCAAACCTTATTCCCTGTTATTCACTTTACGTGAACCAACGAGATTAATATGTTATATTCTTTGAAAATACGCAACACTTAAAATGGAAATATTTAAATTACAATCTGGCCTCAGTTTTGACTTTGATGAAAAACATGAAGCTGCAGATATTTCTCCTTATGGATTCAGAGAATATGATGCTAGATGGCTCTATCCAGATCAGATAAATAAAAAAGGCCTTGAGGTTTTTGGCTATGGTTTAGGTCAATATATATCTGATGTAAAAGGAACCGGATCTTCAATTGTAGTTGGTCATGATTATAGATCATACAGCGAAGAGGTAAAATATCATGTCGTTAAAGGTTTATTATCCTCAGGTTTAAAAGTGATGGACGTCGGACTTTCAGTGTCACCAATGGTTTATTTTGCTCAACACCATTTAAATACAGATAGTTTAGCCATGATAACTGCCAGTCATAATGAAAATGGCTGGACTGGAATTAAATGTGGCATTGAAAAATCACTCACCTTTGGGCCTGAAGAAGTAAGCTCAATTAAAAAAATTGTTGATAACAATCATAATACGAAAATAGAAAATAATGGGGTTTATCAATTTATTCGTGGGGTGAAAGATGAATACATTGAATACCTCTCTTCAGATGTAAAAATTAAAAAAGGAATAAAAGTTGTTGTTGCATGTGGTAATGGAACTGCCGGAGCGTTTGCGCCGGAATTACTGAAACGTTTGGGCTGTGAAGTGATTGAGTTACACTGTGATTTAGATTTCAAGTTTCCACACTATAATCCAAACCCTGAAGACTTAGTAATGCTCAAGGACTTATCAGAAAACGTCATCAAGCATAATGCTGATATAGGCTTTGCTTTCGACGGTGATGGTGACCGGCTTGGTGTAGTTGATGATAAAGGGGAAGAGATATTTTCCGATAAAATAGGCTTATTACTATCTGAGTTCTTATCAAATGATTACCCAAAATCAAAATTTGTAATCGATGTGAAGTCCACAGGACTTTATTTTGAAAGTTCCATTCTAAAGGAAAATAATTGTGTAATTGATATGTGGAAAACAGGACATTCTCATATAAAAAGAAGAGTGAAAGAAATTGGTGCACTATGTGGTTTCGAAAAAAGTGGTCATTTTTTTATTAACAAGCCATTGGGGTTAGGTTTTGATGATGGATTAAAATCTGCATGTTTAATGCTTCAATATTTAACTAATGGCATAACTGAAAAACTATCAGATAAGAAGCTAGAAATTAAAAAAACTTTTCAGTCACCAACGATGGCTCCTTTCTGTGAAGATGGTGAAAAATATCAAGTCGTGAACTCAATTATTAAAAAAATTACTGAAATCAAAGAAAAACAGGAAACAGTTTGCAATCAAAATATAAAAAAAATTACAACAATAAATGGTATTCGGTTTGAACTTTCAAATGGTTCATGGGGACTGGTCAGGGCCTCTTCCAATAAACCGTCTTTGGTCATTGTTATTGAAAGCTATGAATCCAATAATGAAGTTGAGCTAATCTTTAATTATATAAATGAACTTCTCGACCAAACAGGTAAGGTCGGCAAATACGATCAAACATTAACTAGTTAATGATAGCCATTCTAAATAGAATCTGATCGACATAAATAAGATAAATAATCCAAAGAGAAGATTTAACTTACTTTTTGATAAATAGTGAGCAAACTTAACTCCAATCGGTGCCCCAATTATCGTAATAGGTGTAATTAATACAAGACCTACAAGACTTACATAACCAAAGGATAGTGGCAAATCGACATTGTTTTGTATGCCAGCAATCATAAATCCTATTGTTCCAGGTACAGCAACTATTGTCCCAATTCCAGCTGCTGTTCCAATCGCTTTGTGAATTTCAAAAT
>CACLBX010000015.1 GCA_902605215.1 uncultured Pelagibacteraceae bacterium | reverse complement strand
CTGTAACCTTCAATGAAAACAAAAGACAAGGAAGTAACATTTCATATTTTTTCCAGGTTCAAGATGAGAGGTTCAACGTAATCTCAGGTCCAATCAATTACTAAGTGCTATAACTTTGAGTACATCAGCTGTTTTAGTCGCAAACGGTGAAAAACCTGTTTCAAATTATGCAAAGCAACTAATTAAGCAAAATAATCTAAGAATTTGCGTTGACTCAAATTTAAGTTTCTTCAAAGAATTAGATGTTGAGCCAGATATCATTATTGGTGACTTGGATACAATTGAAATTAATAAAGTCAGCCCTAAAAGCACTATAGTAAATGAGGATGATCAAAACAAAACTGATCTAGAGAAGTCACTGGACTACTGCATTGCTAAAAATATTAAGAATATTTTTATAATTGGCGCAACAGGGGAACGAGACGATCACAACTTGGCTAATATTTTGATTGCGCAACAATATTCAGATGCTCTCAACATTGAAATGGTTACTAATTTCTTCCAGATATTTTTTGTTAGAGAAAGTAAAGAAATTTTAGAAAAGAAAAACAGAAACTTATCCATGATCTCTTCGATTGATAATAACAAAATTACAACATCAGGCCTTGAATACAATTTATTTGATCAAAAACTAAATTCATTTTCTCATGGTATAAGTAATCGAATTATTTCTGATAAATGTTTGATTAAATCAAAGGAAAAACTAATTTTATTTATAGAGATAGAATGACAAATAAGATTGGAATCATTGGCGCTGGAATATCTGGCCTTACATTAGGATGCTTATTAGCAAAGGGTTCAAAAAATTGTACAATATATGAGAAGTCAGATGGCCCAAGCAACTATGGCGCTGGCATTTCTCTTTCTCCAAATATTATTCGCTTATTAGATGAATTAGAAATTTTAGAAAAAGTTGAAAAAGATTCTTGTCTTCCTATCGATATTGTATGGAGAGATAACGTGGGCAAAGTAATTAAAGAAGTCAATGTAAGTGAATTCGGTAAGCTTATTACTACAAATAGAAAGATATTGATTAAACATCTACTTGATAAGTACTTATCACTTGGTGGAAAAATAGAATTTTCATATGAGCTGGTTAAGATTAATAACAAGAAGGAACTTCTTTTTCAAAATGGAAATGAAGAACGTGTTGATTTTATTGCTGGCTGCGATGGAATTAAATCCTTTGTAAGGTCAAATTACATCAAAAATGATTCACCAAGATTTACTGGGTATACTGCATGGAGAGGTATAGGTACGTCGGATAGCAAAAGAATAAACATCTACCTTGGACCACGAAGTCATATTGTTTGCTATCCTATCAATAATTCTCTTGAAACAAGTTTTATAGGAGTTATCAAGAATAATGCTAAAAATAATGAGTCATGGAGAGAAGAGGGTACTCATGATCAACTAATAAGTGATTTATCTGATTATGGAAATTTTATTCATTCATTGTTTAAATCTTCAGAAAAAGTATTTCGGTGGGGTTTATATGACCGAAATAAATTAAATAATTTTTCAAAAGGAAATATTACTCTCTTAGGAGACTCTGCTCATCCAATGATGCCTTTTTTAGGGCAGGGCGGGGCAATGGCCTTTGAGGATGCTTTTGTTCTTGGTAAACTACTTCTGAAATTGCCAAGTTATGACTTGGCGCAAAAGAAATATAATGACCTTAGAAGAAAAAGAGTTAATTACATAAAAAGTTCTTCCGCGCTTCAAGGTTACGTTAATCATGTAACTAACCCTCTTTTAAAAAATGTCAGAGACTACTTACTAAAAAATACAAATATAGCTATGAGAAGAACCAAGAATATTTATAATTATGATACTTTAGAAAAACTGATATAAATTTATCATGAGCAATTTACCAAACACCAAAGCTTGTAACGTACAATTAGAAGATGAATGGTTAACCATTTCATTTAATCAACCTGAAAAGCGAAATGCTCTTACAGAAGAACTGACCACCGACATAAAGAAAATATTTGACGCTGTCAGAGATGATTTGAGTGTTAGAGGCGTAACTCTCAGAGGCGAAGGGGGTATATTTTGTGCTGGGGGCGATTTAAAGATGTTTAAAACAGGTTTCCAGGGAGGTGAGCAAGGCTTGAAAGATGTGCATCATGCGAGTGAAATGACAGGATTATTTTTTGATATGATTAATTCATATCCTAAACCAGTAATTATGCTGGCTGAAGGAGCTGCCATGGCTGGTGGACTAGGAATGTTATGTGCAGGTGATATCGTTGTTGTAACAGAAGATTGTAAATTTGCGTTGACTGAAACAACGCTTGGTATTCCTCCCGCACAAATTGCACCATTTGTTTCTCAAAGAATTGGTCTTGCAAAGGCCAGAAGAATTATGCTGACAGCAGCAAGATTTACTGGAAAAGAAGCACATGAAATGGGTTTAGCTGACTTTGTTGCAAAAGATGCTGATGATTTAAAGGTTATAGAGGCCAATATAAAGAAAGGTGTTCTCAAATGTGCGCCAGGAGCTAATGCAGTAACAAAAGAAATTGTTTTAGCTACGCGACATCTAACACGAAAAGAAATGATAGAATTTGCAGCAAGGGGATTTGCTGAAGGAATGTTGAGCGATGAAGGTAAAGAGGGAATATCTTCATTTATTGAAAAGAGAAAACCTAAGTGGTCAAGATGACTGATACCCAAACATCTTTACCGCAAGCTTATGATTTCTGTGAAGAAAGTAATGCCGTATACGATTTACTGTCAAATCTATCAGACAATGATTTCAATGAGAAAACTCAATTCAAAGGATGGACGATCAATAATGTAATCGGTCACCTTCATGTATGGAACCATGCTGCAGATTTGTCATTAATAGACGGAGAGGAGTGGAAAAATTTTGCAAACGCAGCGCTTGAAATGTTTGGTAAAGGATCAACTATGAACCAGTTTGAAGAAACTATTACTCAAGGTAAACAAGGAAAAGAATTACTGGATATATGGAAAAATTATTATGAAGACATGACAACAAGGTTTGCTGTTGCAGATCCAAAAAAAAGAGTTAAATGGATGGGGCCTGATATGAGTGCCCGGTCCTCAATAAGCGCAAGACACATGGAAACATGGGCACACGCGCAAGAACTTTATGACTCACTTGGCGTTGACCGAGTTAATGAAGATAGAATTAAGAATATTGTAATCATTGGAAATAATACATTTAAGTGGTGTTATACAGTTCATCAAAAGTCTTTACCAAAAGACACTCCATATTTGAAACTGACCTCACCGTCTGGAGAGATTTGGGAATTCAATGATCCAGCAAATGAAAATATTATAGAAGGATTAGCTGAAGAATTCTGTCAAGTTGTTACCCAAGTACGAAATATAAAAGATGTTAACTTAAAACTAGTGGGCGATGTAGCAAATGAATGGATGTCTATAGCCCAGTGTTTTGCAGGAGGAGCTGAAAAACCACCTGAACCAGGAACTAGAAAAAAAGTAACTCGATAAATTTAAAACGGTGCTGATAAGGCTAGCGGTGAAGATGTTTCAGCGTCAGCTTTTAACCAAGCTTTAAAATCTTTCTTTGCTTTATCAGTAAGAGTAAGCGATTTAACTCGCATATCTTCTACTAAGGGCGCCTTATATATGAAGCCCTCTTGAATGCCATTTTCTATAATTGATTGAATTGAAGATTTTGAGCCTACTTTAGAAGGGATTGACTTACAAATTTTTTGAAAGGAAGTAACATACTCATCTTTGAATGTTGCTAATGCTATAATGAGCATTACGTTCCAATGCAAAGGTGTTCTGAAGATAAAATTAGTCAACGGAACAGTTAGTTCATACTCATAAAACTTTAGAGAATTTTCGATTGAAGCTACAATTTTATCATTATCAACAGTCATTTGTAAGGAATTACTACTGTATCTTGGTAGTAATAAAATACTTAAATTTGGTACTAATATTTAAGCAATTTTTACTTTCGACAGTCGATCATGAATTATGCTTTCAGCGTCTGAGATAATCCTATCCACAAGCTCTTTACAAGTTGGAATATCGTGTATCAATCCAGCAACCATTCCACAGCTCCAAGCACCTGCTTCCATTGTTCCCTCTTGCATAATTTTTGGATAAACGCCAGCAACCTCACCAAAAATGTCTTGAATCTGAAGATTGTCACCTTGAGCTTTTTCTTTATCGAGTATGCGAGTCACGGCGTCATTTTTTAAAACCCTTTCAGTATTTTTGAGAGGTCGCATAATCAGTTCTGTATCAAGTTCACTCGCATTCACGAGGGCATCTTTAACATTTTGATGAACAGGAGCTTCTTTTGTTGCAATAAATCGTGTCCCCATGTTTATGCCTTCAGCACCCATAGCGAGTGCCGCCACTAATTGTTGCCCGTTACCCATGCCACCTGATGCTACAAAAGGAATTGTCAATTCTTCGTAAGCTCTAGGTAATAATATCATATTAGGAATATCATCCTCACCTGGATGACCTCCACATTCAAAACCATCAACACTTGCTGCATCACAACCAATTTTTTCAGCTTTTAATGAATGTCTAACAGATGTACATTTATGAATTACTTTTATGCCAGCATCTTTTAAAAGAGGCATAAATTTTTCTGGACTCCTTCCAGCAGTTTCTACAATTTTGACTCCACCTTTAACGATAGATTCAATGTATCCAGGATAATCAGGATTAGCAAATCCTGGTAAGAAAGTTAAGTTCACACCAAAAGGTTTGTCAGTCATATCATGACATCGTGCAATTTCATCAGCTAGAGCTTTTGGAGACTCTTGTGTTAAACCGGTGATAATGCCAAGCGCACCTGCATTAGAAACTGCAGCTGCCATTTCAGCGAAACCAACGTAGTGCATTCCACCTTGAATTATTGGGTGTTCTATTCCAAACATTTCTGTAATTTTCGTTTTAATCATGATCTTCCTATGGTTAGAGTATTGTAAATAAATAAAATTATGAGTGTAATGTTATAATACTTTAGAAAAATAAATAGGAGTAAATTATGGTTAATTATATTAAATGGGGCAGCACGTGCTTTATACTTGTTGGAATTTTACTAACAAATCTGAATATTTATCCATTAAATATATTTGTGCATGGCACGGGAGCTATTGGTTGGACGACAGTTGGATATATGACATCGGATAGAGCAATATTAACCAATTTTGGGCTGCAAATTCCGTTGTTTATAGTTGGAAATATATACCTTTTGGCCTAATTTAATTAAGTGAGCAAAGAAGAGGTTATCAATATATTCGGGGATCAAATAGAAGCTTGTTGTCATGACCCAGTGACTGGATATTTTCGTGATGGTTTTTGCAATACTGATGAACACGACTTTGGAAGTCACGTAGTCTGCGCTGAAATCACAGAGGATTTTCTTATATTCAGCAAAGCGAAGGGAAATGATTTATCAACTCCAAGACCAGAGTTTAACTTTCCTGGTTTAAAAGAAGGTGATCGGTGGTGTTTATGTGCGCTCAGATGGAAAGAGGCCTATGATGCTGGAGTAGCACCGCGTGTTTACTTAGAGAGTTGTCATTTAAATGCATTATCTTATGTAACCAAAGATCAGCTTGAAGAATTTGCAGTAAATAAGATAAACTAGTAATTATGAAAATATTAATAATTATTTTTTTATACATTATATTTTCATCAGTTTCATATGCATCGGAGTACAAGCTTGAAAAAGTAATCGATAATTTGAATAAACCATGGGGCATGAGCTTCATTAATGACAGTGAATTGTTTCTCACTCAAAAGACTGGTGAAATTTTAAAAATTAATTTGAAAACAAAAGAAATGATCAATCTTGATCATGGGCTTAAGGTTGTGCAACCTCATTGGCAAGCAGGCATGCTTGACATCTTGTACAGCAATGAAGAAATATTTGTTAGTTATACAGAAGATATGGGTAATGACAAAACTAGTACGTCTATTGCAAGAGGATTCATTGAAGATAATGAATTAGTAAGTTTGCAAAATATTTTTCAGTCACAACCACCTCTTTGGGACAATATTCATTGGGGCTCTCGAATAATGATCAAAGATGATTTTTTGTATGCAAGTGTAGGCGAGAGAGCGCAAGGCAGCTTCACTCAAGATCCAACAAATCACATAGGCAAGATTATAAGAATAAATCGAGACGGTTCGGTACCTGATGATAATCCATATTCGTCAAAGCCAGACTGGCTTCCAGAAGTATTTCAAATTGGATTGAGGAACCCTCAAGGAATGGCATTAAATTCAAATGATAATTCAATTTATATTACAAACCACGGACCAAAAGGAGGAGATTTCTTTGGTGAAGTTATCAAAGGCACTAATTATGGCTGGATGGATGTAGCATGGGGTGGAACTGACTATGACGGCTCAATAATAGGCGATGGCAGTGCGTGGAAAGAGGGACTGCTTAAGCCAATTTATAGATGGATCCCTTCGATAGCGGTAAGTGATATGACTTTTTATCAAGGTAACCTTTTTCCAGAGCTAAAAGATAAAGTCATCTTAACCAGCTTAAAAGCCCAACGACTAATTAGTTTAGATTTTAATGATGGCAAGGCGTCTAATGAAACTGTCTTAATAGAAGGTATGGGACGATTACGTGATGTTGAGCAAAATGATTCTGGTGAAATATTTGTTATTATAGATGATGATAACAGTGGAATATGGAAATTAGTTAAAAAGTAATGTTTTATGTTTATTTAATTTCTAAAATCTTACTCTTTTATTTTCTTCCATATTTTGCCATTACTCGAAAAGCTAGCAAAACACTCATTAACATTAAAACAATATTGTTATTCTCATGGTTAGTCTATCTAGCCTTTCTGACCTATATACCTTTTATTGATTATTATTTTGAAAATGAAGTAAACATACAATACCTCGTTCCAGATTATGCTCTTTTATTCATAATAATTATTTTTTTAATCATTCCATTTGGTTACTTTTTTTACTTTGATAAGGCTTTGAGTAAATTTAAGAAATTAACAATAATCTTTGGAATAGTATTTCTAATCATTACATCTGTAGTAATTTTTGGACTAGAAATATTTAATCATCAAAAAAGAATACCTCTTGAGAATATTTGCTACCAGCAACATAGTGCAAATGAAGAAATGTTAGAATGCTGTTTAAGTGCTGAATATGTTTGGCAAGAAGGATTTAGCTATTTATCCGAAACTCCTGTAAACTGTAAAAAATATATGAATTGGAATGACTAGCTTTGAGTAATGTAAATTTATTAATTGGTAGGATAATTATAGGTGTTTACTTTCTTGTATTTGGTGCCGTCTTTAAAATATTTAATTATAATTTTACGTTAGATTACATGTTTACTCATGATGTGCCTTATACGGAGATAGCACTAGTAATGACAATCATAATTCAAGCTGCATGCGCCATTGCAATATTAATAGGAAAATTTTCAAAGTTTTCCGCTTTTAGTCTTGCAATTTTAACCATCATTATCAATTACTATATGCACGATTTCTGGAATATGGAATCAGGTCCTGAGCAACAACACGAGTTGCAGAATTTTGTAAAAAATACAGGAATTATTGCTGGTTTATTAATTCTTTCAGCAGTGCATCCTGGTAAATACAAAATAGGAAATTAGAAGACATGTACAAAAATTTGCTCAATGTCTTGAGAGTGGGTGTCATATCAAATTTAGTTCTACTTTGGGGAACTTTTACATACCTTGACGCAACAGATAATTTATGGATTTTAATTCCTGCGCAATTCTTATTACTTATATCTGCTTACCGCTGTATGTTTCCTGTTAATTATGCTTCAAAAGCAGTCTTGTTTGACTCAATTTTATCATCTGTATTTATAACTAGATTTTTAGTAACAATTGTTGAAGTCACTTATATCTTTATGTTCAGTCATGTACTGAGAATTATTAATGATGAAGAGTATATGTTTGTTACAGCTTTATCTTGGCTAATGGTATTACAAGTAACAATTTCACAATTTTTTTGTTGGGGCGCTATCTTAATTAAATATGAGAGATTTTATTTTTATGAGGAATTAGGTTGGTTTATTATTTTTTTATTCAACAGTATTTGCAGTATTATTTTATTAAATAGCAATATATCCAGTGACCATAATACACTTGTAATCTTAAATATTATTTTTGGTATTTTGTATCTGCCATGGCAAGTATTTCACCTTAAATCAATTTTAAATAGGATTAAGGGCAACGAAGATATTGACAATCAACTAATGCAATTCAATTTAGAGAAAATGAAAATGGAGTTGAATAATTCATTTCATGAGAGAAACGTTACCTATGAACAATCTGATTGGGGTGGCGTGGTTGGAATAATGTGGATGTATGGATATTGGATTTTAATCATACCAATTTGGGTATTCTATATCGTAAGAGTAATTTAAGAATTTAGATATTTAAGTACTAATAACTATATGAAAAAAAACCATATTTTATCAATTACATTTGCTGTATTTATTTCTGCTATAATTGGAAAAACGAGTATTGCACAGGACATGTTCAAAGATAATTTTAGCAATAATGAGCAGTGGAGATATGTAGCTGACGACGTAATGGGTGGCGTTTCTACGGGTTATGTCGAATATCAAATTATTGAAGAAGATATCATTGCCGTATTAAAGGGAAATGTTTCCACCGAGAACAATGGTGGCTTTATACAAATCAGAAGAGATCTTAAAGATATCAATTTAGAAAATGCCAACTCAGTCAAAATAGTGGCCAAAGGCAATAGTCAAAAATATTATATCTTTTTAAGAACTACGGGGACAATCCTTCCTTGGCAATATTACGCTTCTGAATTCACAGTTAATGAGAATTTTAACGAATTCGTTCTACCTATAAAAGATTTTGAAAAATCAGGTTTTCTTTTAGCAAAAAAAATAAATCCTAAAAAAATAACCTCTATTGGCATAGTTGCCTTTGGAAGGGATCACTTAGCAGAGCTTTATGTTAAAGAAATTAAGTTCACTAAATAAATAACAGCTTACAACTGCATTCATAATTTAATAAATGCACAACCAGCGTAGGTTTTTTTCCATGAGTAAATTTAGAATCTTTATATCAAGGAAATTAACTTTGTTTTCTTGTAGCAATATACACACCCAATGTCGCAATGATAAGTCCAATAACGTCGATAATTGTCATTTTCTCATTTAAAAATAACCAGGCCATCACGACAGAAACTGGTGGAACAAGAAAAAATAGTGTTGCTGTTTTACTAGCGGTGCCAGTATTAATTAAAAACTGTAAAATAGTAAATGCACCAAAAGAAACAAATATAATCTGCCAACTCATTGATAAAATAAAACTAGTAGAAAAATTAATGAATGATTTCTCAAATAAAAGTGTAATAATTATTAGAAATATAAATGCACTGAAAGCCTGATATAAATTACTTGTTGCAAGTGGAATATTGCCACCAATTTTCCTTTGAAGAAGCGTTCCAGATGTTATAGCTATTAATCCAATCAAAGAAGCAATTAATCCTATAATTGGTATTGTTCCTCCTATGTCTAAACCAATTACTAAAAGCGTGCCTATAAAACCCAAAATAATTCCAGTCCACTGTTTCCAAGTAACAATTTCTTTTAAAAATGGACCTGCAAATATTGCTGTTAATATTGGTTGCAACGATACGATTATTGCAGTTGTTCCAACTGATAAATTTTCTGAGATTGCATAGAATACACCACCTAGGTATAAACTGTGGAAACAAATTCCAATTATTGATGCTCTAAGAAATTCATTAAAAGTTAAAATTATTTTACTATTTGAAAAAACACAAAATAAAAAAAACCCTAAGCTCACAAGACCAAATCTAAAACTTAAAGCAGCAAATGGAGTTGAATCTTCAACAATAGCTTTACTGGTTACGAAAGCAGAGGCCCATAATATTATAAAAAGTAGTGGGAATAAACGTACCATCTAGAAGAAACTATTCACCCATATATGCCTGAGTCATACGTTACTGTATGACGTCGAACATAGGTATAGCAACAAAATTATCTATACTTGCATTCATACACGTACAGTCTTGTACAGGGTCGTATAGAATAGTACGTGAGCGAATTAGAAGCGACTAATACTATAGTCAAACCTAGCCAACTATCTGATCAGGGCTAATTTTTATTTCTTTGATTTCTTCACATCGTCCATATCCAAGAAGGATGTAATCTGTGAAAGGCACTAATCCACTATGATAGGTGCGCGTGTATTCGTTAGAGTCATAGTTAAATATAATCTGCCCATAATGATCAGAGCATACAGAATAATAATGCTTATCTTCGCCGCTCATCGTTTCACAATATGCCTTTGTAAACTCGTTATCACCATCACTGTTCCAATCTTCTCTTAGTTCAGTAAGTGTTTTTATGCTTTGATTTATTGGATCAATTTCAATTTGAAATGAATTATTGTACATAAATGCTGCTTCAATTTTCTCATCAAATATACCAGTAAAGCCAACCACTTCAGTATCAGTACATTCATACGTAGAAGGGGTTGCTGTGGCATTAAGGGAGAAAAGCAAAAGCCCAAGAAAACCTGATGCAATAATAAAGCTCGATAACAAACCAGGTCTAAGAGAACGTTTGGATTTTAACTTTGAGGGATTGATCACCAACGTACTTTCACCTGCATAGTTGCTACTTTTGATGTACTGAGGCTTAATATTGAACTTCTTCATGTAGATTTGTATAATATTTATATATCAAGTCAGGAATTAGCTTAAATTATGTTCAAAATATGAAATATATTCTATCAATACTTATTTTATTAAGTTTATCGTCAATATCTTTGGCTTGGAGTTTATTTGGAAAGAGCGACTTAGAAAATTGTGCTGACGAAAATATAATTACTGATATTGAATATTATGAGAGTTTTCCAGAAAGTTCTAGAAATTGGAACCTTGAACGATGTGAAACGTTCCAGGACCAATGCATTAATGATTCAGACTTTTATGAAAAACATCCTGTAATGTGTGATATTCAAGTTGAAAAAGATTGCTTAATTCATGCATTGAAAAATGCGGAACTGGGTTTTGCAGGATTTTGCGAGAAAATTGTTAATAATAAACACTGCTTGGGACATGTGGATTCCTGCACTAATGAAAGAGGACTTATAGATTCAGAATGTATGTCAAAAAAAATAATAATTTGGCGCTACGAAAATATAGATTTACAAAAGGAATTTATTAAGTCAAGCCTGAGAAAAAAAATGGAAGATTACGATTATCGACAAGAATTTGAAAATTGTGAAATTGAAAAACAAAGATTTCCCGAAACTTTCGACGCAAGATGGAATTAAGCAACATTTAAGATCTAAGGAACAGAACGGAAGTGATGATTGGAGAAATGGAATGATTTTATAAAGAAAAGAAATGATAACTTTTAACAAGAACACAGTCTTAATCTGCATAACAGCTATCATTGTCATACTTGTTTACTATTGGACAAATACAGCTGATTTAAGAGAAATTAAGGATTATTGTTATAAGGCAATACAAAAAAGCAAAGATGAAGCAATCTTGAATTATGAATATTGCAACAAGGAATATAGTTCATATAAAGAAACTGGTGCTGAGGAATTTGATGAACTTATGTTTTCAATTATTTCTATAAGTTGTGACGGTAAAGATGGACATCTGAGTGCTGAGGAATTTAAAGTAAAAAATGATAAGTATTTTAATCTGCGTTATTCAAAATGTATAATGAATGAACAAGAGGATCAAAATCAATAGATTGATTAAATTGAAAAAAAATAAATCATGATTAATATGTCAATTTTATATATATGTTAAAAATAGTTAAAATTTCTTGTTTATTTCTTTTTTTATTTACTTCATTTGCATCCGCTATTGATGTTTATGAGCAAATAATGGTTAGATATACTAGCACCGGCGCGTGCTATAAAGTTGATGTTCATGTTTATAGTGGAAGAGAGTTAAATGATGCTATCGGCAGTATGGATTATGGGCCTCTTTCAAGCTATGCGGTTGTATTTTGGTCACAAGATGAAGTCTCAATAATCAAATTAAACTCATATCTTGGTTCTCTTACTGCATTTGGACACAAAGGTGTAGATCAAGATGGAAGAGAATATATGATACATAATGCTTCTCCATCATCATTCTGCAATTAGCTTTTATACAAAACTTGAGACTTCTGACCCGAATTATGTCCGAATAAATTTGTTAGTCATTGATATTAATGAAGAAATTAAAAAAGACTTAAAAAGTGGGGTTTAAAAGTTGAGACTAATCAATGGGTTAGGAAAAATTACTCCCCCATATAAGCCTGTTTTACATCTGCGTTTTCTTTTATTTCACTTGGTAAACCTGATGCTAATATTTCACCATAGTTTAATGCCAAGATGCGATCTGAAACTTTATTCACAAAGCTCATATCATGCTCAATCATTATAATCGTTACGCCAAGAAGACTCTGAATATCCTTTATCCAGAAACTTAAATCATTTGTTTCTTCATTAGTTAATCCAGAAGAAGGCTCGTCAAGCAAAAGCAATTTAGGAGCAGTACAGAGAGCACGAGCTAATTCTACATTTTTTCTAACACCGTAGGGAAGACCATTGATTAGTGTATCTCGGTAGTGCTGTAAATCTAGAAAGTCTATAACTTCTTCAATTTTTAATCTGTGTTCACGTTCTTGCTGTCTGGCTTTACTTGTAAATAATATTTCAGATAAAATATTTGTTTTTTTATAAATATGACGTCCTAATAACATATTTTGAAGAACAGTTGCGTTTTCAAATAGTTCTAAATTCTGGAATGTTCTCGCAATACCAAGTGAGGAAATGTTATGTGGTTTGATCTTTGAGATATTTTCTCCATCAAAGAAAATTTCACCATTACTTGGTTCATATATGCGACTGATAACATTAAAGAGAGTAGATTTACCAGCTCCATTTGGTCCAATGATTGTAAATATTTCTCCTTTATCTACTGTAAACGAGACATCATTTAATGCTTTAACGCCACCAAAAGAAACAGTGATATTTTTAACTTCAAATAAACTCATTAAACCCTATCCGATTTAGTAAATACTTTTTGTTTCTTGAATGTTTGTTTCTTGTAAGTAGGGAATAGTTGAAAAAATAATTTTATTTTTACCCAACGACCATAAATACCTAGAGGCTCATAAAGAATGAAGAGAACAAGTATAAGTCCGAAAAGCATAGGCTCTAGTCCTGGCTGTGATCCTATTGAATTTGGTAAATAATCTCTGCATATCGCAATTAATTGAGGAAGGTAGCCTACAAAAATTGCTCCAAATACAGTTCCATGTAGACTTCCCATTCCGCCTACAACAATCAAAAGAAGCAATGTTAATGATAAGAATATATTGAAAATGTCTGGCGCAAGATATCCAATGTAGTGTGCGAGTAAAGCTCCAGCTAGACCAGTAAAAGCTCCTGAAATTGCAAACGATAAAGCTTTGTATAAACCTAAATTTACCCCAAGACTTTGGGCGGCAATTTCACTGTCTCTAATTGCCACGAAAGCTCTACCTGTTGGTGATCTTAATATATTTATAGCTGCAAACATGGAGAGAATTAAAAAGGCTAGGCACACATAATAGAATGTAGCGCTATCATAGAAACTCATTCCCATTATTTCAGGCTGGGGCACGGGCATTCCTCTATTTCCACCAGTAAAATGTTCCCATTTAATAAAGACGTGTTCAGCAATAAAACACAAAGCAAGTGTTGCGATTGCTAAGTACATACCCGTTAAACGTAGAATAGGTATGCCTATGAGTGCTCCCACCATAAATGAAACTATTATGACTATCGGAATAGAAGCAAAAAATGGGATTCCATTTGTTAAAAGGAATGCATGTGTATAGGCGCCTATACCAAGGAATGCGGCATGACCAAGTGATGCGAGTCCCGTATAACCAGATAAAATCATTAGCCCAATGCCAGCAATAGCCAAAATGCATACGTAGGAAATCTCTCCTAAATAAAAATCATCAATCAGAAGTGGCATTGTAAGCATTAATATAATTAGAAGCGAGTACCACAAGCGATCACCGCTGTGCCTTGCAATATTTATATCCTGAGCGTAATTGGTTTTAAAAATAAATCTCATTAAACTTTTTTAACCTCTGCTTTATCTGAAAATAAACCACGTGGATAAATAATTAACGTTAAGATAAGAACTAAGTAGGCAGAAATTTCTCTGATGCCTCCAAATAAATAATTCTCATAAGTTCCACACAATTGCTCAACTATGCCAATAATTATTCCACCTACAATTGCGCCAGGAATAGATCCAAACCCACCCAGCACTGCAGCCGCAAAAGCTTTTAGACCAATAAGTGAGATTGACGTATCTACAAGTGTTATCGGTGCAAGCAATACACCAGCAATTGCAGCTGTTGCTGCTGATATTGACCATATTAACGAGAAAATAAATTTAACTGGTATTCCCATATAATACGCGGCCAGTTGATTTTCTGAGGAAGCTCGCATAGCAACACCAATTCTTGAAAATGTGAAAAAGAGATAAAGAACTGAAACCAAAATAGCTGTTCCGATGATAATGGATAAGTTTACATATGAAATAATCAGACCATTAAATTCAGTTATTTTTCCTGAAAAGGGAGTGCTGAATGAGAAAATATCTGTTCCCCAAAAAATTGATGCAAAGCCTCTTAAAATAAAACCTATGCCAATGGTTAACATAACAGTTGCGAATGGAGGTTGACCAATAATTTGCCTGATGACTACAGCGTCTAAAAAGAAACCAAAAACTGCTATGATGACGACAGTAAGAGCGAATCCTAATATGTAATCCATGCCTAAAACGCCAATTAATGAGAATGCAACAAATGCCCCAAGCATTAAAATATCACCCTGAGCAAAATTTATAGTTTCTGTAGCTTTATAAATTAGAACAAAACCAAGTGCTACTAGCCCGTAAATGCATCCTGATGCTACACCATCAATTATTAACTGAATCAATTGCATAAAGTAAAATATTAATAAATTAGTTTAATAAATTTAGTCTATAAAAAAATAATATACATCATTTAGTCAAACAAGTTATAAAAATTAGCACAATAAAACCAAAAATTACTTTTCATATTTCATTATTTCCTAATAATCAGCAGTCATAATTAATTAATCGGGGGATTATATGTTTAAAACAGACGATACCATTATAAAAGTCTGCATGTTTTTAGCGGGCTTAATATTTTTTCTTTATGGAACCATAATGATGTTTAATTACGATTTCATGATCGATAGATACCCAACTTTTGAGGATAATCTGACAACAGAATTTTTCTTGAATTGGTTTGGGGCTGTAAATTTTGTAGCCTATGTAGGCATTTTATACATGGGATTTAAAGGACTAGACAGAGGGTTCTTTGCGTATGCGATACCAGTGGTGCTTCTACAATTAATATGGGTTTTTATGTCGCTTCAGCAAAGTGGAGGCGATAATTATACAGGTCTTTATGCTTGGATATTTCTATCAGCCTTACTGATAATTTCTCGAATAAGAGCGGGCTTCCCTTTTACATATGAAAGTGCGGGCAACGCATTTGGAGTAACTGACAAGGTAACGCAGTATATGTTGTATGTAGCAATTATTTTAGTTGTTTTTAATATTGCTTCTTATTTTGTTGATCCAGGTGGTTTCATTAGGCAAGTTCCATTACTAGAGAGCAATCCTCAAGCGGAACACAGCGTACTAGGAATAACAATGATCAACATTGCGATATTGATTGCTTTTATCTATCAGTACAGAGTGGGATTAAGTGGCGTTCTCATTACGATGAGCGCAGTTGCTGCAACAATGTTCTTCAGCAGTTTGTTAGTAGCTAGCGTTACATTCCCTAATGATGGCGCTCCATTACTCGCATTGTTTATTACAATTAACTTTATAATTTCTATAACAGTGTATTTTAGAAACCAATCAAACTTTTAGGAGGAGTAAAATGATTAAAATTGAAGATATGATTAGTAGAGTAATAATTTGCTTCCTTATAGTATTATTCCTCTTTTATGGGTTTATGTTTATTGACGATCAATCAACAATAGCCTTTGCAGAACGTCTCGGCACTGGTTCAGGTGAAGTAGATGCTGCTCACTTACAATTATTTGCAAATTTAGGATGGGTTTATATTACTTTTGCAATAGGGTTTGCAGCTTGTTTGCTTGTGCCTTTAGAACAATCGACAGTATTTTTTAGATTGATGCTTGTTGGTTCTTTCATCACAGCTATACGTCAGATCATCATCTATATGGGTGTCGACGATGGGGCTAATGCAGTACCGATGATTGCAAGTATACTAGTTTTTGTTCTCATGAATGTTCTCTACAGCAGGGCAGGGATGAGGATCGGAACTACGTTTTAAAATTCTTAACGATTAATTAAATTAGGGCTTGAACTATTTGTTTGAGCCCTTTTTTTTTGTAAAATAATCAATTATTTAGAATCTAGATATTAACAGCAGCCACAAGTTTTTTTACTTGCAGGAGCATTTTTTAGTGCTTTCTTCTCAGCCAGTATTTCTTCTTCCTTAATTTCATTTTCAGCAAGAAGTTGAGCTTCGTTAGCAAGTTTGTCCTCAAAGTACTTTTCTAAACAATCATAGCCGAGCTTTTTAGCTTTTTTTTCTTCATAGCTTCTTCTGCCTTTCAGGTTAGCAATGATGTCAGGTATTGAAATATTTTGCATATAGGATTTTTATTTAAATTTTTACCTATTTACAAGCACACATATTGTTTAGTTCAGTATTCATCAATTTTTAGCCAATTACCAATCAAAAAACCCGTGAGTACCCGTTGTTCCTCTGTAATATTCAACATCATCAGCTATAAGTTCATACCCAACAACTGCAAGTTCCTCAATGTTATGATTTTCAATTTTAATTTTACCTGTAACGTACACGGGTTCCCACCAAGCAAGTCCTTCCCACGGTTTTTTTGTTTCAACATAAACAATCTGATTAGCAGCGGGAGCGGGGACATGTATACATGCTCCAATGTAAGGCACTAATAAGAAAGTATTTATATCTCGTCCAATTATATCTAAGGGAAGAATATACCCCGGTATTTTGACTTCTTTGTCGTCTAATTTTTTGTTAAATTTGACTTCAGATGGATTAAACATTGCAGTCCATGGAATCAAGTCTTCCCAATCAATTTCTTTAGGTTCAGATGCGTAAGAATAAGATGAAAGTAAAATTGTTGATATAAGTACTAAACATTTAACGCTTTGATAAATACTTTTTAATAGTTGAGTTTTCATATTTTAATTGTCATGCCATCATTAATTGAAAACCAATAGGCTCTAATTGCAGGGATCAGACTTACCAATGAAGCAGCTATAATAAATAACATAAAAATATAAATATCTTTTACAGCCAGCATTTCAATATTAACCAATATTCCATAAGTATTATCAATCCATGGTTGCAATACGTACAATGTCAGGAACAGCATGACAGTGCTTACAATTATACTCATCACTGAGATAATGAATGCTTCAAGCATTAAAAGACCTATAACAACTTTAGGCGATGCTCCCATTGCTCTCCAAATAGCCATTTCACGTCTTCTCTCATTTAAACTTGAAAATATAATGGCCGTCATGCCAATGAGTGTTGTAAAAATAACAGTTACGGAGATTCCAAGTAGTAGATTTTCAACCACACCAACGATCCTCCACAGTTCTTGAAGAGCGACTCCAGGTAAAATTGAACTTAATGACTCCTCTGGATACTCATTAATCCATCGTTGTAATTGAAATATTTGTAATTTTGAATTTACACCTATCAAGGCTGCTGTGATATTTTTAGGAGAGAGGTCCATCTGACGAATTTCTTCTACAGGAGTAATTTGCCCTGGAATTTTAGCTCCAGTAGACCAGTCTACATGAATTGCTTCAATTGCTTCCAAGCTTACGATAACTGTATTGTCGACTGGTGTTCCAGTTTTAGCAAGAATGCCTGAAACTTTAAAAGGCTGATCATCGTGATCTGAAAATGATTGTAACCCATGAGATACAATGAGTGGAGTTCCCACAGAGTAATTTAGTTTTTCAGCAACACCTGCGCCTATTATGACATCGTATAAGTCATCTAGGTTTTTGCCCTGTTCTAATTCAATTGATTGTTCACCCCTATACTTATATCGCTTAAAAAATTCACTATTGGTACCCATAACTCTAAAACCTTTATGACTATCTCCAAGAGAGATAGGCACTGACCATGCAACTTCTTTTTTATTTATAACATCTTCATAACTTTCCCAAGTTATGTTGTTTGTAGCATTTCCAATTCTAAAGACTGAATACAGAAGCAACTGAACAGAACTCGTTCTTGCGCCAACTATTAGGTCAGTTTGAGAGATCGTATCAGTGAAGCTTGTGTAAGCAGATGTTCTTAACTTTTCAACGCTCATGTACAACATTAAAGATAAGGATATGGCAAAAACCGTCATACCAACGGTTAATAATCTTGCATACAAAGAATTAAAGGTAAGTTTTAAAAGCATCTTTATTGTTCTTTCACCGAGACATTTTTCATATCTATAACTCTATCAAACTTAGAGCTTAAAGATTTATCATGAGAAACCATTAATAAAGTTGAATTGCTGCTTGCAACTTGAGAGAACATTAAATCCAGAAATATAGTTTGTGCGTCTGTATCCAAAGAGGATGTAGGTTCATCTGCTATGACCAATGGAGGATTTCCAATTAATGCTCTTGCAACAGCAACCCTTTGTTGTTGACCAACACTTAATTCACTTGCTTTCATATTAACAACGTCTTCAGGCAAACGTAAAGATTGACAAATACTAATTGCGGTTTCTCTTTGATTGCTAATGTTTGCTGACCTTAATTTTGAAAAATAAAGTGGCAACAAAATATTATCAATGACATTTGCATATGGGAGTAAATTAAATTGCTGAAATATAATACCAATGTTATCGGATCTATATTGATCTCTTTTTGTTGCTGATAAGTCATTAATCAGCTTTTCATTCAATTGAATTTTGCCTGAAAGGGGAGTTAAAAATCCACAGATAAGTGAGAGTAGGGTTGTTTTACCTGAACCGCTCTCGCCCAAAAGCAATACTTTTTCTCCTTTGTCGACTGATAGCTCTGGAATATGAAGTTTAAATTTGCTTTTATTTGACCAATGAAACTTTACAGAATTAATTTGTATCGTTTTTTCATTCAAATTAGATTTTTCCATCTGTGTTAATTGAAGGCTCATCTCCTTCTACCTCAAAGCTAGTAGACCCCATATTTGAAATAAACTGAACCTCTAACTCACCAGAATTCGTGAAAGTAGCAAAATAAGGAAAATTTACCTCTTTAATGGCATTTATATTGCCGCATTCAAATGAATATTTTGCATAAAACTCATTATGATTTTCTTCAGCATGCTCATCATGGTCATCGTGCTCATCGTGCTCATCATCTTCCTTTAAAGCAACTTTCTGACCGTTTAATTCGCAAAGACTATTACTTGGTATAGTGAATATATTTGTGTAATCATCAAATGTTTTCAAAGCTTGATTAATTTTAGCAATATCTTCATCACTTTTTGCTACATATTCAAAACCTACAATATCAGCTCCAGGTATCATAAATTCAAACTCAATTGTCGATCCTTCAACGGCAATATTTAACTCACCAACGCCATGTTCATGCTTATCAACTTGTCTCGTCTCTTCAGCACTGATTGTAAAAGTCATTAAATTAAATGAGATTAATATATAGATTATGTATTTCATATGAGCCTCTATTTGAAAAAAAATATATTATCGTTAAAAAAATATTTTATCTAGAGAAAATTGTTATTATATAACAATTCAATTAATGGATGATTTTGCTTTAAGATGTTTCGCAGGATTTACAAGTACCAAAGAATTCTAGATTGTAGCCGTCAAATTTGATTCCACTATTATCCTTAAAATCTAATAAATATTTAAAAAGTTTAGGATCATTTATTTCCGAGACTTCATCACAACTATCACATATTGAAAATGCAGTAGCATGAGGTGTTTCACAATCAGAAGTTTTGCATGCAACAAATGAATTTTGACTTTCTACTTTATGAATTTTACCAATTTCAATTAACTTATCTAAAGCTCTGTAAACTTGAGGTGGAGCATTGATGCCTTTTTTTTGTACATTAGATAAAATGGAATACGCTTTAACAGGCTTCTTGTTTTTTTGAATGTATTCAAGAATGATCTTTTGATTTTTGGACAGTGGTTTCTGTTTATTTTCCATTGTTTGTTATTTTAATATTTTTTTCTAATTCTGGATAATGATAAAATAAATAAAATTATTGCAACTGTGACAATAGTAGGGCCCGATGATGTATTGATTTCGAAGGATGCATAAAGTCCAACAAATACTGACAATAATCCTCCTATAATTGACAAAACAACCATTTGTTTAGGATTATTTGATAAATTACGCGCCATTGCACATGGAATAATGAGCATCCCAGTTATTAATAGAAGACCTACCATTTTGATAGAAATTGCAATAAGGGCTGCTAATAATATTGTAAATATAGCGTTAACTCGTTTTGGATTCATACCCTCAGCTTCAGCCAACTCATAATTTACCGTTGAGGCAAATAAAGGTTTCCATATTAGCCATAGTACGAAAAGTATTATTGCACCACCTGCCCATATGATGATCAAGTCATTTACATTTACCGACAGTATATCTCCAAACAGAACCCCCATGATATCAAACCTTATGAATGATAAAAATCCTAAGACTACCAACCCTATGGCCAAAGATGAGTGTGAGAGAAGTCCTAGTAGTGCATCGCCAGCTAAATTTGTTGTATTTTGTAATCTTAATAAAATTAATGCAACTAAGGATGAAACAGCGAATATTGATAATGAAACATTTATATCAAGCGATATCGATAATATTACACCCAACAATGCTGAGTGCGCCAACGTATCCCCAAAAAATGAAAGTCTTCGCCAAACAACAAAACACCCTAGAGGACCGGTAACTATTGCAATTCCAATACCAGCGATCAGTGCCCTAAATAAAAAGTCATCAAACATATTATTTTGCTTCTTTCACGATGTTACCATCTGAGTCATGAACATGGTCATGCTGATGTTCATACAAAGATAGAAGTTGAGATGATTTTTCTCCAAAAAGTTCTTTATACTCTTTGTTTTGAGCAACATCTACTGGCGTTCCTGAGCAGCAAACATGCCCATTAAGACAAACGACATAGTCCGTAGCAGACATAACAACATGAAGATCGTGTGAAATTAAAAGTATCCCACACTTAAGTGTTTCGGATATTTTTTTTATCAATGCGTATAATTCAACTTCGCCTGTAAAATCGACGCCCTGTACGGGCTCATCAAGGACCAAAAGGTCCGGCTTTTTTGCAATTGCTCGTGCCAAAAGAACTCTTTGAAATTCACCACCTGATAATTCTCTCAGATTGTTATTTTTAAGGTGTTCAACACCCGTCAAGTTCAAAGCATCGTTTATTTCTTGTTCCTGTAGGTCCTGAGTTAAAACCATAAAATCAATAACTCTAACTGGCAATGTCCAGTCAATCGAAACTTTCTGTGGTACGTATGAAATTTTATTTGTTAATCTTTCTACAGTGCCCTCAATGTTTTTGTAAAGACCAAGAGCTATTTTAGCAGTGGTGGTTTTACCTGACCCGTTTGGACCAATTAAAGTAACAATTTTTCTTTTTGTAATATTTAAATTTACACCCTTAACAAGCCATTTGCCATCCTTATACAAACCGGCATCAGATACTTTTACTAAAAGGTCATTGTCTATCATAAAAAATGCTTGCTAAATAATTATGTTATAATATAACGCTATACTCAAACTATTATGAAAGCAATATATCTATGAAATTACAACTTAAATTTGGATTAATCTTATCAACTATTTCTCTATTAACGTTTATTTCTTACGCTAAAGCTGAAACAAAAGTTGTAACATCAATTAAGCCGATACATTCATTAATTAGTTATGTAATGGATGGAGTAGGAACGCCTGGCTTATTAGTAGATGGCAGTTCTTCACCACACACTTTTCAATTGAAGCCTTCCCACGCAACAATGCTTCAAGAAGCAGATATCGTGTTTTGGATTGGCGAGGACTTGGAGTCATTTCTAGAGACACCTCTGGAGTCAATTGCAAAAGATGCAAAGCAAGTAACATTGATGGAATCAGAAGATATTGAAATGCTCAAATTTAGGGAAAAAAATGTATTTGACGATCATGACGATCATGGTGATGAACATGATGATCATGATG
>CACLBX010000014.1 GCA_902605215.1 uncultured Pelagibacteraceae bacterium | reverse complement strand
TAACGTATGTTCTCATCGTGGTTCAAGAATTTGTTTGGAAGAAGAAGGAACAAAAAAACTGTTGGTTTGTCCATACCATGCTTGGAGTTTCTCAGCAGAAGGTGAGTTAAAGTCAGCACGTTATATGCCTGACGATTTTAAAATGGAAGATTGGGGACTGAAGCCCTGTCATATGAATATTTATCAAGGCTTGATATTTATAAATCTTTCAATGGAGGAGCCAATGGATTTTAAAGAGTTTATTGCTCCATTGACTGAGCTTGTAAATTTCCATAATCCTGAAAAGGCAAAAATTGCAGCTAGAAGAAAATATCCAACTAAAGCCAATTTCAAACTTGTCCTAGAGAATTTTCAAGAATGCTATCATTGTGGTCCAGCGCATCCAGAGTTTTGCTCAGTGCATGAAAAAGACTGGGTGTTCACAATGGGTGCTGGTCTTGGCACTGCCCCAGAAAAAGAAACACAAGAATACTTAAAAAAGATTCAGCCGTGGATCGAAGAGTGTAAAACCAAAGGAATTCCCTCAAAAACATATTTAGAAACTGAAGAAGGTTTGAGTAAAGGATTAAATCGTTATGTAGATCGTACACCTATTGGAAATGGAAATTTATCACAAACTAAAGATGGCAAGCCGGCATCAAAGCTAATGGGTAAGTTTCAAGAATTTGATGGAGGCTTATCCCAAGTAAGCTTTAATCCTTTTAGTTGTTGTTATTTTACAAATGACTTTGGAGTGATGTTTATATTTAAACCATTATCAATTTTGCAATCAGAAGTAGAATTGATTTGGTTAGTTAATGAAGAAGCTGAGAAAGATAAAGATTTTAATGAAGAAAATCTTACTCATATTTGGGATATAACAACGGCGCATGACACAACCATAATTGAAAATAATCAAAATGGCTTGCTGTCTCACTCATTTAGTCCTGGGGTTCTGTCTCAGAATGAGTCAGCCGTCACATATTTTTATGATTGGTATTTTACCAACATGCGACTACCATGATGTAGGGCAAATTTCTTATGAAGCAGTTATACAATAAGGATATTTACGATGTTAATAAACCTGTAGAAAGCTATTGGGAAGATGTCAGCAGTATTGATCAAAACAAATATCCAAAATTAGTTGGAGATCAATCATGCGATGTATGTGTCATTGGAGGTGGTTTTACAGGTATAAGCACAGCTTATCATATTGCTAAAAATTATGGTGGAGATGTAAGAGTTTTAGAAGCTGGGCATTATGGTTTTGCAAGCAGTGCAAGGAATGCTGGTTTTTGTTGTTTACCGGCAACAAAGTTATCTACGACTCAATTAATAAAAAAATTCGGCATGGAAGAGACGAAGAAATTTTTCTCATCTCAAATAGAAGGAGTTGATCTTCTAGCATCAATTATTTCAGAAAATAATATTGAATGTGAAAAAGTAGGTGATGGCAACCTTGATGTAGCCCATCACCCAGGAAGCAGTGAAGAATTAAAAGAATGGGGAAATGAACTAAAAGAGTATTTTGGCATTAAAACAAAATGGATTCCCAAAGAAGAGTTTGATGAAGTTGGACATCAATCAACAGAACAATTTGGTGCAGTTTTTACTGAAGCGGGTTTTGCAATAAATCCTATGGCTTTTATGCGAGGATTTGCATCAGCAACTGTCGATGCAGGTGCAAAATTGCATAGTTTTTCAAGAGTAAAAAAATGGGAGAGAAATGGATCACATAAGTTAATAACGGATGGTGGATCAATTACTGCAAACAAAGTTGTAGTAGCAACTAATGGTTACACTGATGAGTCGCTCCATCCAAGTTTTGCTAATCGAATGATGCCGGTCCTATCAAATATTATTGTTACCAGAGAAATGAGTGATGATGAATTTAAGTTACAAAACTACAAAACTTTAAATCCCATATGTAATTCTAGAGAAATTTTATATTATTACAGAAGAATGCCTTCAAATAGAATGTTGTTTGGTACTCGAGGTGATACTTATGGTGATGACGCAAGTGCGCAAAAAATGAGAGAATTTATGACCCAAAAGTTTAGGGGAGTTTTTCCTAATTGGAATGACATAGATATTGATCATTACTGGAGAGGTACAGTTGTCATGACTAGAGATTTTGTTCCAGCATTCGGCGCTTTGGATGATGATAATTCAGTACTTTTTTCATATGGTTACCAGGCGAATGGGAACAACACTACAGTCTATTGTGGAAAGAAGTTGGCTGAAATGATTTACGAGTCCAATAGTGGAGAAACAAATATATCGAAAGTGTACCAAGGACTTTCTCCGAAAATACCTTTAGGCTTTTTAAGGCTGTGGTATTTAAGACTATACCTATGGTATTCAAATTTCACAGATAAAAGTAAAAAAGAAATATAAATTGCATCTATTATTTATATAAATTAAAATTTTCCCATGTTGCAAGCTTGGAAATCATTTTATGCGAGGAGTGATCCTGCGAAAGCTTATTCACTTCTTTCTCCTGCATTGATCTTGGTTACTTTAGCTATGCTTGTGCCCTTAGTACTTATGTTGAGTTTTAGCTTCTTTACTCAAGTAAGTTTTACAGAAATTGACTATTCTTTTACGATTCAAAGATACATCGATTTCTTTCAGAAAAATTTACTTGTCTCATTACTTATAAAATCAGTTAAGATATCGTTTATTGTAACTTTTGTTACTCTTCTTACTGCTTATCCTGTCTGTTACTACATAGCGTTTTATGTAAAAAAAAATAAAATGTTATGGCTGGTTTTACTGACCTTACCTTTTTGGACATCCTATCTTTTACGGGTTTTTTCTTGGAAAATTATTTTAGGAACCAAGGGAGTTATTAATTCATCTTTAATTAATGCAGGGCTATTAAACGAACCTCTCACTTTTCTAATGTATTCTGAGACTGCAGTTATTATTACACTTACACATGCATGGGCTGCATTTGCGCTACTGCCCTTATATGTTTCATTGGAGAAAATAGATTTTTCTCTAATTGAAGCCGCAAGAGACTTAGGATTATCAAGGCTGGAAACCTTTTGGAAAATTACACTTCCATTATCTCTTCCTGGAATAATTGGTGCAATATTAATTATCTTTATCCCAACCGTTGGAGACTATGTTACTCCTGCTTTGCTTGGTGGTACTGATGGAAGAATGCTATCAAACATGATTCAAGCGTACTTTGGAAAAGTTAATAATATACCTCTTGGGGCTGCTTCAGCAACTATCATGCTACTTACTGTAGCGATAGTCACAATGGTCGTATCATATACAACAAAACAACTTAGTCAGAGGATTTCTTAAGTGGAACAAAAGAATAATACATTACTAATATATACATTATTGTATTTTGCATTTTTATATATTCCTGTTTTATTCTTACCTATCTTTAGTTTTAACGATGCAAATTACATGTCATTTCCTCTCTCAGGATTTACAACAGAACACTATGAAGAAATGTGGTCAAAAACAAATTTACATAAAGCACTGTGGGCAAGTGTAAAAGTAGGGGTTGTTGCGAGTGTTGTTAGCACAACAATAGCACTTTTTGCCGCAAAGGCATTTGCACGGTATAAATTTAGAGGACAAAATATTTCTTATGGAGCTATTATGATCCCATTTTTAATCCCAGAAATTATTTTAGCAGTTGCAATACTTGTTATTTGGTTAAGCCTCGGGTTTAAATTGGGACTTGTGCCAGTTACACTGGGTCATATTCTTTTTTGTACTCCATTTGCAATGCTTATCTTGATTGCTCGCATAGAAGGGTTTGATTTTTCTCTTGAAGAAGCATCAAGAGATCTTGGAGAGAATGCTTGGGGTACATTTTACCGAGTATCACTGCCACTATACCTACCAGGTATAATAGCTGCACTTCTATTAAGCTTCATAATTTCATTTGATGAATTTGTTCTTGCATTCTTTTTAACTGGAAGTGATGCAACGTTACCTATGTATATGTGGGCTCAAATGAGATTTATTCAGAAATTACCACATGTGTTGGCGTTAGGAGCAGTTATAATTGTGTTTACTACTTTTATAGTTTTGTTAGCATTCTGGTTGAGAAACCTTGGCCAAGGAAAAGAGAAGGTTGAATTTGGAATAAAAATACATGAATGATTCTTTCATACAAATAAATAGAATTTCCAAGCACTTTGGAAATGTAAAAGCAGTAGATGATGTCTCTTTTCAAATTAAAGAAGGAGAGTTTTTCTCACTTCTTGGTCCATCAGGATGTGGTAAAACAACTTTGCTAAGACTGCTTGCTGGCTTTGAATACCCAACAAATGGAAATCTATTGCTTGATGGTATTGATATTACTGCATTACCACCTGACAAAAGACCAACAAATATGGTTTTTCAGAATTATGCAATTTTCCCTCACATTAATGTTGAAAAAAATGTTCAGTTCGGTCTGAGGAAACTTGGTTTAACAAGTGATGAAATCAGCAAAAGAGTAAAGGATGTTTTGTCATTGGTTAAATTAGAAGGTTATGAAGAGCGATTTAGCAGTCAACTTTCTGGAGGTCAAAGGCAACGAGTGGCATTAGCCAGAGCTTTAGTAAGACAACCCAAAGTATTATTGTTAGATGAGCCACTTGGAGCATTAGACAAAAAATTGCGTGATGAAATGCAACTTGAATTGAGAACGCTACAAAAGGAGATTGGAATAACGTTTGTATTTGTAACACATGACCAGCAAGAGGCTATTAGCATGTCCGATCGAGTTGCAGTGATGAGTGAGGGCAAAATACAGCAGATGTCATCCCCAAATGAATTATATAAAAACCCTCAGAATATATTTGTAAGTGACTTTATTGGGGAAACAAATTTTTTAAAAGCTAAGACAGAGTCTAAAGATGGAGAGTATATTAATGTTAATATTGAAAACCTTGGTCAGTTTAAGGTAAAGAATAGTCTTAATATCAGTGAAAACTCCTCAGATGTGATTTGCAGTGTTCGCCCCGAAACAATGATGATAGATGTAGAAAAATCAGATTGGGATATTTGTTTGGAAGCTACAATTAAGCAAACATCATACTTAGGAGAAATGACAAAATTTTATGTTGAAACAAAAGAGATTGAAAAAGTTATAACAGTTTCATCACAATACTTTGACAATCAGTCTTTTAAAGAAAACAAGTGCTTTATAAGTATTAACTTAAACGATATTTCCTTACTAAACAAAAAATAGCCCATCCTCTAGAGAGAACAGGCTATTTTAAATTAGTTAATCAGTAATGAATTAACCGCCAGCTACCATCTCAGCCCATTGAGCTTCCATATAGTCAGTCACCTCGTCTGATGGCATTACTGAGAACATACCATTATTTAGATGTTCTATAGGATTTGATGCAACGCCACGCTCAGCTAATTCGTCAGCTGTAAGAGTGCTAAATCCTGCTCTATTACTATGTCCATAACCCCACTCACTTAATAAGTAAGCAGACGTTTCTGCACTAGTAGCGCCATTAATCATTTCGTATGCTTTATCAAGATCTGCACCTTTAACAATCGCAAGTCCGCACGCCCAAGTCATCGTGCCATTAGCAGGTTGCATCATTTTTGCTCCTGCATTCCATGCTATTTCGTTCCATCCAAGTGCTACGTCTATTTCTTCGTTACCTAGCGCTTCGATCATTGAAGATGTATCTCCAAAGAATGCACGAATTTGACCATTATCTCTCATTTCACGAAATTTATCGATACCTTGATCAATAGCAGCCTTTGTTAATTGATCTTGTTCTCTGATGTCAATTCCAAGGTGGTGCATCATTAAAAACAATGAGTCTGCAGCTGAGTCTAAGATACCTACTTTACCTTTTACTCTTGGGTCTTCCATTAGAGCAAAGCTTTCGTTAGAGGCATCCATCCAATCGACTCTGTCAGTCATGTAGAACAATGTTGTGTCTCCCCAGTCGACTGGTGCAAAATAATGCTTACCATCAACCATACCACTTGGCAGGTCTCTAACTTCAGGGAACATGTCATCCCAGTTATCAATTCTTGATGGATCAAGTGGTTCTAAAACGCCTGCTCTTACCCATCTTTTTATTTCACCTTGACATGGCCATGCTAAGTCGACTTCAAAACCTGCTTTTAGTTTTTGTAATCCTTCTTCAGCATCACCAAATATTGAGTAAACAGGAGAACCATGCTCTTCAGCGTAGGTTCCAAATAGACCATCATCATCGTAGCCTCCCCACAGGAATACAGATCCTGGCTCGTCTGCAAAAGCTTTAGTTGTTGACGCTACGCCAGCGATAAAAACAAACGATAGCGATACAATCAGAGCTTTTACAAAAGAATTTTTCATTTCTTTGTATTTTGGCATAATTAATCTTCCTCTTTTTTTTATTTATACGAAAAATTGTACACCTATAGGGTCGCTGGTCAATATATTAAAGGTGAATCAAAGGGCGATTTTTGTTTGAATTTAGCCATGGATCTAACATTTCGTAGTTATACCCGCCTTGGAACACTAATTCATCACAGTACGATCGAGCAATAATTTGGATTCCTGTTGGAATGTTGTTAGAGCTCAATCCCGAGGGGACAGATAAGACTGGTAATTTACCCAACATATTAAAAGGGTGTGACATAACCCAAGAAAAGTCAGCGCACTTTTGTTCTTTATTATTAATAAAGACATTTTCATTAATAATATCAATATCAGCTTTAATTGAAGGTAAAGAGTTTGTAGGACATATAAACAAGTCATAACTATCTAATATTGGCCCAATTTCTGAATACATACGGCCTGTGATTTCTGCACTTTCAATAATATCGTATCCAACATATGCCCCTATTTTATCGTGATAGTACTTCTCATTATTTTGTATCGCTCTTAAATGTAATTCAGGGACTTCTGCAAACATTTTTGCATAATCCGTTAATAGTTTTTTTTTGTCATCTGAAAGTTTTGCAATGAGGCCATAAAATGAATTAGCATAATGACTGAAGCAAACTGAATTCACTTCATCTTGATTCCAATTTAATTTTACTTCTGTAATAGTTGCACCAAGTGTCTCAAACTTTTTTAGAGCCTCCAATGTATTTTTTTCAACTTCTTCGTCAACCTCAAAAAATCCAAGATCAAGTGAATAAGCAATTTTCCAGTTCTTAATGTTTTCAAACTTATTAGGAATAATTTTTTTAGGCCTGAGTGAAGCAATATCATTTTTATTTGGACCACTCATAACATTTTGCATAAGAGCACAATCACTCACAGTTCTCGCAAGTGGGCCTACAACACAATACGGATCATGATTAAAAGGGTAGCCCATTGGATTTCTTCCATAGGGAGGTTTGTAACCAACGACTCCACAGGCTCCAGCAGGGATACGAATTGAACCACCTATGTCACTGCCAGTTGCAAGTGATGCACAACCTGATGCTAGTGCAGCAGCACTTCCTCCACTTGAACCCCCTGGTGTCATATCTAAGTTCCATGGATTTCTTGTAACGCCATTTACTTTGGAGTGGCAAAACGATGTCAATGAAAACTCTGGGTTAGTTGTACGTGCATGTATTATTGCACCAGAGCTTACAAGTGATTCTACATCTATGTCGGTTTTTTCTGCTATTGTATCCTTATAGATCAAGCTTCCATTTTTATTAGGGTGCCCATTTACATTAACTTCATCTTTAATTGCTAATGGCAAACCTTCCAAAGGCAGAGTAGATTTATTTTCTGTATATTTAAATTCTGATTTTTTTGCTTCATTTAATGCTTCTTCGAAGCAAAAAAAATTAAACGCATTAATTTTTGGGTTTACATTTTCAATTCTTTTTATTGTTTCTGTTAAGAGCTCAACTGGAGATAAAGATTTATTTTTAAATTTTTCTAGCGCTTCAGAAGCTGATAAATAACAAATATCGAGGTCTAAACTACTCATATGATTATTTTATTTTAATTTATTAATTAATAAAATATATTGAATTCTTGATATGATTGATCAAAACATTAAAGACATAATTCAAAACCAAGACCCTCATACGGGTATGGATCAGCTTTTTTTCACGAATAAAGCCTTGTTTGATCTAAGTTATGACGCTGTTTTCAAAAAACAATGGGTTTTTCTTACTCATTTGTCTTATTTCAATGAAAACAAAACGTTCATTTACCAAATTAATGGTGGATTTATTGAAATAAAGAAATGTGAAGATAATAATATGATTATTTCTTCATCTATAGCTGATTTTAAATGTCATTTAAAAGTTTATGAAAGCTTAATTTTTGTTAATTTTTCTAAAGTACCATACTCATTTGAAGAATTTATAAAGCCGCTAGAACCTTATATTAAAATTCATGGCCTTAATGATGGTAAGATCGCATTTCAAAAAGATTTTATATTTAATGCGTCTCATCTAGCAACCATTCACAATTTTAAAGAATGTGCACATTGTTGGGGAGGTGAGTTCACTCACAAAGATTATTTAAGTGTTCATGGAGAGGCGTATTGTAATTCTTATGGAGCTGGGGTTGGCTCAGGAATTGAGTCTCCTGAATTTAATCAACGTATAAAAGATTGGACACTTGAAAGTCAAAATAAAGGTTTATTTGTCGGTGAATACAGTGAAGACACTAATAAATATTTCAGAATTGCAGAGCGCACTCCTTTACCTGAAGGCATAATGTCTGAGACAATGGATGGGAGTTATTCATGCTCTTCACTGATGGGGGACTTTAAAACCATAGGGCCAGATCATGGTTATACCGCTATCGGTTTTAGCCCATTCAATAGCTTTGTTGCCAATAATGAATTTGTAATTCTTTTTTTATTTACTCCTGTTAGTCAAAATAAAACAATCGTTACTCAATATTGGGTTACTCATAAAGATGCTGAAGTTGACATTGATAAAATGATTTTTCTTTGGGATCAAACATCAACAGAAGATTCCCAATTGTGTGAAATGAATCAAAAGGGCATTGAAAGTCGAGCTTATCAGCCTGGAAAGTACGGCGAACTTGAGACAAGCTTGGTTCAATATCAAAAGTTCTATCTAAGTCATTTACAAAATCACGTTAATGGACTGACTTAAGTCAGGGATATAAAATGGAAGTTGCTACACAAGCTGAATTTGATGAAATATTAAGTCAGCACAATAATATTCAATATGTTGATGCAATCTTCACAGATTTATGTGGTTACGTAAGAGGAAAACGTTTCCCCGTCCTCGAAGCAAATAAAATTTTTTCAGATGGCGTCCTTCTCCCATTCTCCGCATTTTATCTAGATGTTCTAGGAGGAGTAACAAACACCCTGAATCTAGGTTGGACAGATGGTGATCCTGATGGTGTTCTGGTTCCTGTTAAAGGTAGTATTAAGCCAGTCCCGTGGGATGAACGCTTCTTGCAAGTTTTAATCACAATGAGAAAAGAGCAGGAAAACTGGGGAGTAATAAAGGACCCATCAGAAGTTGACCCTAGAAATATTCTAAAAAAAGTTATGAAGAATTTTAATAACACTGGATTGAAGCCTGTGGTTGCTTTTGAATTAGAATTTTATCTCTTAGACAAAAACAGAGATGAGTTTGGGAAACCAATACCCGCTGAAGGTGCCAATAAAACTCATGTATATGGCATACCAGACCTAGATCTCTTCGGTAAGTTATTTGATGATATTAATAAGAATTGTGAAATGCAAAATATACCAGCGACTACGGCTTCAAGTGAATTTGCTGCGGGACAATATGAAATTAACCTAAAGCATACAGGAGACCTTCTAAAAGCTGCCGACGATGCAGCTTTATTAAGACGAATTATTAAAGAGACAAGTGAACGGCATGGTTATGAGGCAACATTTATGGCAAAACCTTTTTTAGATCAAACTGGTAATGGAATGCATCTTCATCTCTCTGTTTATGACGAGAATGAAAAAAATATATTTGCAACTTCTAATCGTTACGGAAATAAAAAATTAAAGAGTGCTATAGCTGGGTTTCAATCAATGTTTTATGATAGTTTTCCAATCTTTATTCCAAATCTAAATGGTTACAGAAGAATAGAAACAAAAAATTTTGTTCCCGTTAATACAAGCTGGTCCTGGAATCGAAGAGACGTTTCATTAAGAATACCAGCTGGATCAGATGATGCAAAAAGAATTGAACATCGCGTAGCTTCATCAGATGCCAATCCTTACCTAGTCCTAGCATGCCTGTTAGCAGGACTGCATAATGGCCTTACTAATGAATTGACCCCATCAAACCAAGTTGATTTTGACAATAACGAAGGAGCGGATAAAGAAGCTGATATTGATATGCCAAAAAATATGGACCAAGCGTTAGGTCGTTTTCAAACTTCTAAACTATTAAGAAAATATCTTGGCAAAGAATATCTTGATCTCTACACCGCTGCAAAACAAGGAGAAATTGATCATGTCGAGTCAAGTTTTGTTCCTCGAGAGGAATACGATCTCTATTTATAATCATGACTGAATTACTTTTTAACAATGACGCTTACCTCTCTCAGTCTGAAGCAGTTGTTACAAATGTTGATCAAAACTCTATTCTATTAAATCGAACAATTTTCTACGCTGAGTCAGGTGGACAACCAGGCGATCAAGGAGAAATCATCTTAGGAGATCAAATTTATAAAGTTACTGACACTCAGAAAGGTAATTCTCCAAATGAAATTATTCATTTAGTCGACGGTGATATTGATCAGAGTATTGTTGGTAAAGAATGTGAGATCAAAATTGATTGGGAATTGAGACAAAGTCATATGAGAATGCATACCTCATGTCATATTCTGTGTAGTTTGATTGATGCTTTAATTACAGGTGCTTCAGTTGGTGCACAGAAAAGTAGAGTTGATTTTGATGTTGACCCGAGTTTGCTTGATAAAGAGGCAATGAACCAAAAGATTGATGAAATTATTAAAAATAATTTTCCTGTATTCACAAAACAAATTTCTGGAGATGAATTTAGAGATAATCCTCATTTAGCAAAAGGTGCTGCTGTTAGTCCTCCCATAATTGATAACAAAGTACAAATTGTTCAAATTGGTGAAGATAAAATTTTAGATATACAGGCGTGTGGAGGCACTCATGTGAAGTCAACGGGTGAAATTGAAGGATTAGAGATTGGAAAAATTGAAAATAAAGGTAAAAGAAACCGAAGAGTGAACATAAGGTTTAAATAATGACGAATATTCTCATTAGAAGTGATAAAAATTCAGTTGCTGCACTAAGTTTGAATGATCTTCCAGCAAATAGTCTAAGTATGCCTATGATGGAAGAAATACAAAATCAACTAACAACTATTGATCATGATGACTCAATTCGAGTTATAATTATAAAATCTGAAAGTGATAAAATATTTTCCTCAGGACATAATTTAAAAGAGGTAAAAGGCTTTCTTGATAATAACGATACTAAATCTCAAGTTGAATTATTTTCAACGTGTTCCTCAATGATGAAACAAATTCAGGCTTTAAGTAAACCAGTCATTGCGCAGGTCAGAGGTATAGCAACTGCAGCTGGTGCCCAACTAGTTGCATCATGTGATTTAGCTTATGGATCATTAGACTCAAAGTACGCAACTCCAGGAGTAAACATTGGATTATTTTGTCATACACCTCAAGTTGCTGTCTCAAGGACAATTGGCAGAAAACCAATGATGGAAATGCTGTTAAGTGGAGAGCCTATTTCGTCTGAACGGGCTGTACAAATTGGATTGATCAATGCTGCGGTTGATAGTGCAGATTTAGAAAAAACAGTTGAGAAGTCATGCAATGATATTTGTAATAAATCAGCTGCCGTTATTGCTATGGGAAAGAAAAGTTTCTACCGTCAAAGTGAAATGCCGTTAACTGACGCTTATGACTTTACGAGTGCAGAGATGGTAAGGAATTTAACACTTAATGACGGTAATGAGGGAATATCCTCTTTCCTTGAAAAAAGGGACCCAAACTGGTCAAACGATTAACGTCTAATTACATATTTATCAGGTACAATTTCTTTTTTTAGTATTTTTTCTCGTCTTAGGATGGTTAGTGACGAAACAATTATAAAAAATGCACCTATATATGTATTCCAAGCAGGAATTTCATTCCAAATAAAATAGCCAAAGATTATTCCATAAATTAAACTTAAGTATTTTAAAGGTGTAACAATTGATACTTCAGCATTTTTATACGCTTGAGTTAAAGCGAGGTTTCCAATACCGCCACTAATCCCAACTAACGCTAGCATGCTAAAATCAAATAAAGACACCGGCCACCAATACCAGCCACCAAAAGGGATTGTAAACAGAGAAGCAATTATTCCAAAAATTGTAAAGTATAAGGCTATTAAGTATGTAGGCTCCGTTTCACTTAATTTGCGAATCGAAATAGCTACTATAGAAAAAAATATACAAAACAATATTGGCAAGATCATATAAAAATTGAATCCAGATGATGTTGGATTAACTATTACTAAAACTCCAACGAATCCAATTGCTATCGCAGTCCATCTTCTGCTACCAACTATTTCTCCAAGAATAAAAATTGACAATAATGTACTAAAAATAGGAGACGCAAACGTAAGCGATACGGTTGTTGCTAGAGGTAAGAAATGTAAGCTTGCGTAAACACAAAATAAGGCAATTGTTCCAGCTAAACTTCTAATAAAATGAAGTCCAGGCTTTGATGTCGTTAAAAGGTGGGCCCACCGATCACGAGGTATTGTAAATACAAGTGGGATCAAGCCACCTATCATTCGCCAAAATACAACATAGCCAATACTGTAATCCTCAGTGGTCCATTTTACTGCTAAATCCATTAATGCAAATCCAGTCACACTGATAAGCATAAAAAAAGCACCAACTTTTATATTATTTTCCATATTAAACGATCTAAGATTGCGATTACAAATATTAAGAATTAGACTAGCATAAAAAGTATGAACGTTTGGAAATATTTACTCGCAGCTTCTCTTGGCAATATGATTGCAGGTCCTTTAGGTGCATTAGCTTTTACAGCTGGCGCTTTTTTTCTTGGTAAGAAAAGTAATTTTAGAAATCCTGGTGCAAATTTTAATAAGCAGCAAGGTGTTTATGCTCTTGGTTTAGTTGTACTGTGTGCAAAGTTAGCTAAAGCGGATGGAAGAGTCACAGATGATGAAATAAGAAAATTTAAAAAGATTTTTAAAATTCCTCAAGAAAATATGAAACAAGTTGGAGCTATCTGGAAAGAAGCTTCACAAACAAGTGCTGGATTTGAACCGTACGCTCAGCAATTAAGGGATACTTTTAGCCGATCACCTCAAATGTTAGAGCAAATAATCATAGGACTCTTTGAAATTGGTTATGCAGATCATGATTTATCCAACCCCGAACTCAAATATATAAAAAAAGTGAGTCAAATATTTGGAATTGATCAGGCAACGTTTAATAGATTGAGAAATTCAAGACCTGAGTTTGTAAAGGAAGACCCCTACAAAGTATTGGGAGTTAATAAATCACAATCAACATTAGAGATTAAGAAGATCTATCGAAACTTAGCTAGAAAAAATCACCCTGATATTGTTAGGGCTAAGGGTATTACTGATAAGAGTTTAATAACTAAAGCTAAAGAAAATTTTCAACGCATTAATGATGCTTATGAACAAGTTCTAAAAATAAGAGGTGAAAAATAGGCATAATTTAAATTTTTTTATCAGTTTAAATTAAATGACCACGGGATATACTTAGTTATGGAATTTTTGACATTTATTGCGGTTTGTATCTTAATCTATCTTGTATATTTGATCCGTCAGGATTTTAAGGATCATTCGGTGCGTATTGAAAGTCAAATGCAGAGAGTTACTGAAGTGGTCATCAAGAGCCAAGATAAAGACGAATAATATTTATTTTTTCTTACCCCAACTATTTCTTTTTCTATTCCTTATCAATGGCGGATAAGTACCAGTTGATAAGAAGATCTTGATAAATCTCCACTGCAAGAACCATATTTTTTTTAAAACCTGAAACATTTTAGGACTCTTTTTTTAATTAATTATTTTAATTCAATATTTTGCCAAATTCATTATAAATAATCTCTATGAATACCGATATATCATCTTTTAATCAGTGGATAGAAGCTTGGAGTCATTTTTATGGCAAAGAAAAAGAGCTGGTTGACTTAGACCCCAATGCTGCACTGGTGTCATCAGTGAGTAGTGATGGTAAGCCTAATGCTAGAGTTGTACTTATTAAAGATGTCAGCCAAGAAGGTTTCATTTTTTATACGAATTATGAATCACAAAAAGGGAAAGAACTTTTTCACAATTCAGAGGGACATCTAACATGGTACAGCCGTGCACAAGGAGCTTCAATTAGAGTTCAAGGAAAAGTCGAAAAAATAAACTCAAACTTGTCTGATGAGTATTTTTCTTCACGTGATCGTAATGCTCAAATATCAGCAAGTATTTCTAAACAATCTTATGATGTTGATAGTCGCGAAGTACTTGATAAAGAATTTAAAGAATTCGCAGACGCACATGAAGGAAAAGAAATAAAAAGACCCGATCATTGGGGGGGGATAATCATTACGCCTTCAAGAGTAGAAGTATGGAAAAGCAGAGATGATTATAAAACTCGACTGCATGATAGAATTGTTTTCACACAATCAAATGATGCATGGATAAAGACTAGACTTTACCCATAGAGTCTTTGTGAAATGATAAAAATATTTTTAATATTTTCTCTCTCTATTCTGTGGTTACCTAGTATCTCAGCAGATGATTTACCAACACCTCGATGGGTAACTTCAAAAAATACAATTAATTGTCGGGCGTCATACATCACAGATGAAGACGGAAAAGCTATGGGTTCCATAAAATATCAATATGTAAAAAAATATTTTCCTTGGGAAGTTGTGAGAAATATTGATGATCTCTGGGTTCAGGCTAGAGATCCTCTAACTGATGACCTATGTTTTCTTTTCAGGCCAATTCTATCACCTAAGAGAGCAGCAATTACGAAAGAAGCTGTATTGGGTTACAATAATCCAACAGAAAAAAAGGTCGTAGCTAAAGTTGAAAAAAATGTGCATGGCATGATACTCAAAGCTGATTCAGCTTTTATCTTGTTTGAGGTTTATTTAGAGGAAGAGGGTAAAAAAAATAAATTCTATATTCCAAAAAATAAAGTTTTTGGCATTTATCCTAATGAAATCATCAATTGAGCGGTTTGAAAAAAGGCTTATTTTCTGATACAATCCTAAGTTGAAGCGATACATAACTCACCATTAAAGGAAGCGGGATCGGTCGACTTTTTATTGTTAATTTAATAAAAGGGGAAGCTAATGATTTTTTCTAAATTCCTAAACGCTACAAACTGGCATAAGCGTCCATATACTGAAATTCTTGATGAAGTTAGGGAAATTACAGATTACTTAGATCAAAATAGTAATTTTAGACAAGTATGGTTGAGTGAACATCACTTACAAACTACAAATAATTGGACAATGGAGTGTATACCCAATCCAATTTTACTGGGCTCAGATCTTGCAGCCCGCACAAAAAATATTCGCATCGGATTAGCCGCAGCTATAGCAACCTTTTGGAATCCTCTTAGATTAGCTGAGGATGTTGCGCTTTTAGATAACTTGTCATCAGGCAGGTTGGATGTTGGTCTCGGTCGAGGTGTATTTGGAAAAGAAGCTATCCACATGAACATTGAGGCCGATTTAAAAGATCAGCCAAAAAACTTTCGATTGTTTGTTGAAACGCTAGACATATTAAAGAAGGCTTGGACGCAAGAATACTTTTCACATAAAGGTGAATTCTATGAGTACCCAGCTCCAGAATTTAAATATTCTAATCCACTGTTGAATGAAACATCAGATGTTGTTGACCCGGAAACAAATGTCTTAAAGAAAATTAGTATAGTTCCAAAACCGTTTCAAAAAAATCTTCCTTTATGGCAAGTAGTTGATAGCCCTAGTTCAATTGAATTTGCTGCAAAGAATGGTCTTAATTGTTTGATGTGGCTGCCAACAATTGCTTCCTTGAAGTCACGCTTTGAGATTTATGCAAATGCTAAATCTGAGGTCGAAAAAAGAGATGTTCCTATGGGCGAAGGAATTGCATTGGTTCGTGATTGCTTTATTGCCGATACAATGGAAGAAGCTAAAGAATTAGCAGGTGAGCATTTCTTAAGATATTTAGTTTCTGTTTGTGGTGGAGGCAGAGGAGTAGGCATCTTTGCGAACCCTGATGAGGAATTGCCAAAAACAGATAATCCAATTGACCTTTTAACATACGATTGGATCCATCCAAGAAACCAATTAGTAGGTACAGCTGAATTTGTAATCGATAAAATTCACGAGCTAAAGTCGGAATTAAATCTTCAGCAGTTGGCAATATGGTCAAATCCTCCTGGAATGCCTCACAATGCAGCGATGAAATCATTAAAATTATTTAATGAAAAAGTGGCTCCTCAATTTAGTGATGATAATTTAATTAAGAAAGTTTCTTAGTGTCTTCAAAAAAAATGACCGGCGGCGAAGCCGTTGTTGAAACTTTATTGGTAAATGAAGTTGAAGTGGTTACAGGGCTGATTGGCTCATCGACACTTGAGATCTTGGATGGCCTTTACAATAGCGCTGAAAAAATCAGATATATAGGATGCAGACATGAGAGCAATGGGATGATCATGATGGATGCCTATGCCAGGTATACTGGAAAAAATGGAGTATTTCTAAGTGGCCAAGCAGGTCCGGGTGTCAGCAACACAGTGACTGCGATGGCTCAGGCAAAGGCTGCTTTTTCGCCAGTTGTTAACCTTGCTGGCGCAATTGCTTCAGATCACAAAGGTAAGGATGCTTTTCAGGAAATAGACCAGGTCAGTTTGATGCAAGCGGTATCAAAGAAAGTTTTTGAAGTAAAAGAGGTTGAGTCAATACCAGAAGTTTTAAATGAAGCAATGCAAACAGCACTGACACCTCGCTGTGGCCCTGTTCATGTAGACATGCCTAGAGATGTTTTAGGTAAATCAGCTGAATTTAATCAGCCTACAAAATTTAAATCTATACCAGCTTTAGCTGCTGATGAGGAAAATTTAAAAAAAACTGTAAAGCTTTTAAGCGAAGCACATAAACCTGTAATTCTGGTTGGGGCAGGAATTAAAAATTATGGAACAAGTGCAGCAGATAGTGTTTTAAAGTTAGCTGAACTTCTCAATGCTCCATGTACCACTTCTCCAGGACATGGTGATGCAATTCCATATAGTCATCCGTTAAATGCGGGATCAGCTGGCCCTCGTGGGTCAGGGTTAGGAACAAAACTTTTAAGAGAGGCGGATGTCATTCTAGTTTTAGGAAGTCGATTAGGTTTTAATACAACGTTCTATTCTTACGAGAACCTAAATGAAAAAGCTTCAATTATACAATGTGAAATAGATCTAAATTCGATAGGTCGATATTTTCCTGTTGAAGTAGGCATACATGCTGATGCTAAAACTGTAACCGATGAACTTTGTAAAATGCTTGAAACTCATAAGTCGAAAAAGGAAGTACAGGATTGGTTAGATCAATTTAAAGACAATAGAAAAAATTATTTTGAAAAAAGAGATGCTAATGCTGACACAGAAAGTGTACCAATTTTACCTTCAGGATTATTTAAAGAATTAAGGGGGGCCTTGCCAGAGGATTGTGTCGTAACTTTGGATGCAGGCACAATGTGTCTACAGTTAACTGATGCACTCCAATATCATCAACCAAAGAGTTTGTTTTCGCCACTTGATTTTGGGTTGGTTGGATTTTCTTATCCCGCTGGATTAGGGATAAAACTTGCAGCCCCCGAGAGACCGGTAGTTTCATTTCATGGAGATGGTGGCATGTCCATGGTTATCCCAGAGCTTTCAACTGCAATCGAAAATAATATTAATACTGTTGTATGCGTCATGAATAATGGTACATGGGGCGCTGAAGCAGCTTACCAAAAAGATTTTTTTGAGGGACGTTTTATAGGTGCTCATATCACTACACCTGAGTTTGATAAAGTTGCTGAATTGTATGGATGTAAGGGCATAAAGGTTGAAAAAGCAGGAGAAATTGGAGATGCTATTAAAGCTGGAATTGAGGGTGACTGCCCAACAGTAATCGATGTTCAATGTTCCCCTGATGCACTATATTCATTCAGGCAGGACTCATTTAAACATAAAGTAAAACAGTAGGATCATATTATGACACTTGAAATCAGGAAGATGTGTAAGTTTGTTGATACAACATATGTTGAAGATTTTAAAAAATGTGATGAACCTGTAGTTTTAGTATCTGTTGCAGCAGTAATTGCAAACCCATGGGTTGACCAAGGGTATGTAGAAGACCTGAAGCCTACAATTTTAGAGATAGCCCCAAAGCTTGGTGATTTTTTAGTTGGTGAGTTATTAGATGAAATCGGATTTCCAGAAAAAGTCTTAGCTTACGGTAAGGCGAGCATGACCGGGATGCGTGGAAGCATACAACATGCAAGCGCACTGATTCATACATTACATTTTGGCAATAAATTTCGAGATGCAGTTGGCGGAACATCTTATCTTTCATTTACCAATGTACGTGGACTTGCAGCTTCAAAAATATCAATTCCTATGATGCACAAAACAGACCCCGGTTTGAGACAATTTTATTTAACTCATGAGTTTACCATTCATGATGCTCCTGGTCCTGCTGAATTAGTTATAGCGATTGGTGCAAGTACTACTCCTCAAGCTCATCATCGTATCGGAAACCGCTATGAGGATGAGAAGGAAATGGGATTGAAATAATATTCATGTCATTTCGTGAAGGACTTGACGATCAAGGTACATATTATCAACTTAATGAAGTTGCTGGCACTACTCCCATAGTATTTATTCATGGGGTTGGATTAAGTTTAGAAATATGGAAACCTCAAAGAGATTTCTTTAAAAATCATTCAACAATTGTATTCGACTTATATGGTCATGGCAGAACCACGAGTGCTGATGCTATTACCTTTGATAAATTTTCTGATCAAATTGATGGCCTCATGCAATACTTAAAATATCCTTCATGCCATTTAATAGGTTTCTCCTTAGGCGGTTTAATAGCTGCTCACTATGCTTCAACGAGATCAAAGAAGATCAATAAATTAATTTTATTTGGGACCGTCTATGGTCGAAGTGCCGAACAACAGCAAGAAGCTATCAAAAGGTATGAAAATGTTACTACAGAATATTTTGATATTCCTAAACAATTGAGCAGATGGTTTAATGAGGATTATTTATCAAAAAATCCAAACGAGAGCCAATTGGTATCAACAATCTTAGAAAACAATGATCATCAAGAGTTCTTAAAATCTTATAAACTGTTCTCTCATTTTGAAGACAATATGATTTTGTTTAATCAAATTTCAGCTCCTACATTAATTGTAACCGGAGAGAATGAGGTAGGGTCAACTCCTGAAATGTCGAAAAAGATTGGGGAAATAGTTAAAAATAGTAAAGTAGAGATCATTCCTGATGGCAAACATATGTGTGGTATGGAATGTGCAGAGAAGGTTAATCAAGTATTTGGAAACTTTTTAAATGACAGCTAACAATATCCAAAATTATCAAATGTTCATAGATGGTCAATGGACTGAAGCAGAAAACAATCAAAGATTCGAAAGTACTAATCCTGAGAATAATAAACCTTGGTCTTCATTTCCAGATGCAACAATCAATGATGTTAATAATGCAGTTGCAGCCGCTAAAAATGCATTTAAGTCGTGGTCAGCAAGTGATGTAAAAATAAGAGCTCAATATCTTCGGGCAATAGGGGATCAGCTTAAGAATAACGCTGAGCATATTGGGAAAATAGAAACTATAGATAGTGGCAAACTATTGAAGGAAACGAAATTTCAAGCTGAATATATGAAAGATTATTTTTACTATTATGCAGAGCTCGCTGAGAAAATGGAAAATACAAAAATTATTTCTGACATAGATAAGCCTGATATGGAAGTTATTGAAGTAAATGAACCAATAGGTGTAATCGCATGTATCATTCCATGGAATTCACAAATGTTTTTAACAGCGACTAAAGTTGCGCCTGCACTGGCTGCAGGAAATACAGTGGTGATAAAATCATCAGAACTTGCTCCAGCACCTTTAGCTGAATTTGTAAAATTAACAGAACAAGTAGAATTGCCAAAAGGCGTTATAAATCTAGTAAGTGGAGGAGCAGAAGTTGGAAAAAATTTAACATCCCATAAAGATATAGGCAAAGTGCTCTTTACAGGTGGAACTGAAACAGGATCTCATGTAATAAGAAATACAGCTGAAAATTTTGCACAGTTAACCCTTGAACTTGGAGGGAAATCCCCAGTTATAGTATTTGAAGACGCAGATATAGAGAATGCATTAAATAATATTACGACCGCTATCTTTTCTGGAAATGGCTGCAGTTGTATTGCTGGATCAGTATTGATTCTGCATGATAAAATTTATGACGAATTTCTTCATCAATTAAAAAATAGAGCTGAGAGTATTAAATTGGGTTCACCGCTTGAAGCGGAAACTCAAATGGGACCGTTAAATAATCTCAAACAAGTAGAGTTCATCGAAAAAAACATTGAGTTATCTATTAAACAAGGAGCTAAAATATTATGTGGTGGCAAGCGGCAAAATAATTTTTACTTCCCCCCGACAATTATTGAATGTCCTGATAAATCAATCAATACAGCCAATACAGAACTTTTTGGACCAGTTCTCTCTGTGATCAGATTTAGTTCTGAGGAAGAAGCCATAAATATAGCAAACGATAATCGCTATGGCCTTTCATCAGGTGTGTTCAGTGAAAATAAAGAAATATGTGAGAGAGTGAGCAAAAAGATTGAAGCTGGTATATGTTTTACAAATTGTTATAGGTTTATTTCATACGCTGCAAGTTTTGGCGGCAGAAAAAATAGTGGCTATGGACGAGAGAGTGGAGCCGAAGCAATAAAAGATATGCAATTAAGAAAAACTATCTGGACGTCTACTGCAAGAGTAACAGAGGACCCATTTAAGATCAGATAAATACTTTTATTATGTCTAGTAAACTTGAACAAGATATCTCAAAACTTGATTATTTATTCAATCAAATAAAAGAACCAATAGTTTGTGTTAAATGCTCGGATGAATTAACTCAAGGTCTAACAGATGCAAAATCTATTCAAGATTATTCAAGAATCGATGTGGGTTTTACGAATCGAGGCCTTCAAATTTGGTGTCAAAGACATCAACTAAACATATGTCATATTAATTTTGATGGAAGTGAGCCAGAAGCAGACTTCAGGTGCCTTGAAAAAATAAAATAATATTTCAGTCTTGTTTTTTATAAATTAATGATAATATAAGAATCAAAGAATGGGGCAAACCCCCTGATTTCTTGAAATGCAATGTTTTAAGAGGGAGAAAAAACATGACAAAAATAGTAATTTACGACTTAGAAACTTCAGGTATCGACTCAGCTTTTTCATCAATTTTACAAGCCGCGGCAGTATGTGTTGATGAAAATTTTAATGAAATAGATAGATTTAATTTAAGAGGTAAAATGAAGAAAGAGTACCCAATTCCTCACCCTAAAGCTTTATTAGTTAATGATGTTAGTGTTGACCAACTGCAAAATCATGAAAATTCAAATTTTTCTCTCATCAGTGAGATTCAGAAAAAGTTTCTCTCTTGGGGAGAGTGTATTTTTATTGGCTATAATTCTATAGGATTTGACGAGCATCATTTAAGACAAAGTTTTTATCAATCAGCACTACCACCTTATTTAACAAATACGAATGGAAATAAAAGAGGTGACGCTTTAAAGTTGCTCCACACAGCATCAGCTTCACACCCCAATGCCTTTGTACGACCTATAAACAATGATACAGGAAAGCCAACTTTCCAACTATCTGAATTTGCTCGAGTTAATAACATTTCACAAGAGAAAGCTCATGACGCATTATATGACGTTGAAGCAACTTTAGAGGTTTGCAGATTAATAAAAGAAAGATGTCCTGATGTATGGGTATCCGCAATGCAAACTGCTTCTAAATCTGATGTTTATGCAAAAATAGATCAGGATAAAGTTTTTTGTGCAAGTCGTTTCTTTAGGGGAAAAGAATATACACACGGTATCACTTACTTAACAAAAAACCCAAGTTACGAGAATCATATTTATTGTTTTGACTTAAAGCATGATCCAGAAATGATATTTGATTTAGATAGAGCTGATTTAAAGAAGTTGTTTAAAGGCAAAAATAAATGCTTTCATATTATTAAAGCTAACGAACAGCCCATATTACTCGATGAGCAGTATTTATACCAAAGCGAAGAGTATAAAAATGAAGATCCAGATATAATTGCTAAACGAATGAAAATGATTAGATCAAACAAATCATTTATTGAGAAATTTCAAAATTTATTGATCGATATGCAGGATGATAAAAATTTAAGTCAAGATCAGTCTGATAAACCACTCGAGAGGCAAATATATGATGGATTTCCAGACTCAAAAGATAATTATTTAATGTCAGATTTTCATGCTGCGATTCCTGAAAAAAAGTTTGAAATTGCGGAGAAGATTAAGGATATGCGATACAAAGAATTTGCGAAGAGGGTTATGTATAATGAATATCCAGACTATTTGCCCGAAAAAGAGCTAATAAAAAGAGATCAGCTTGTAGCAAGGAATCACCTCACCTTAGATGAGAAATCTTGGTGTACAATTCCACAAGCGCTTAATGCAATTGATGACTTAAGAGAGTCTGAAGAAGAAGTTAATCTGTCACGCCTTGATGAAATAGATGAATATATACAACGTTTAGGTAATGCGTTTGAGGAAAGGTTAAAGGGTTAAGTCATGGAGAATTATTTATTATCAATTTTTATAATCATTATTATTGCGGTTATCAGTTTCTTAATTGGTCTCTATATGAGATCATCGAAATCACTTTCAGGAGTTGACGAAATTTTTAAAAAATTAGACGAAGAAAGTGCTAAATGGGATGACCGATATCAGCCTGTAAGAGAATTATCTGATGCACTTAAAGGCGGAACGAGGAGAGGTAAGCTTGGTGAAGTTGCTCTTGAAATACTTTTGGAAAGAGCACGCCTTCCTAAAATGATAGTTTTTGACCGAAATAAAAGATTTCAAGATAGTGAAAATAAAATAAAAGAACCGGATTTTATAATCCATCTGCCTGATGAGAGGCAACTGGTAATTGATTGCAAGTTTTCTTTTGATGACTGGGAAAAATATAATAAGGCTATAGAACAAGGGGAGTCTAAGAAACAAATTGAATTGTATCATAAAGAGTATATTCGCTCAGTAAAGAAGATGATAGACGATACACATGAACGTGATTACTCAAAACTACCTGATATTAAATCTATAGACGCAACAATAATATATTTCCCTTTAGCAAACGTATTTGAGTCATTTGAAGATCAATTTCAAGATCTTATTGAATATGCTCAAGATAAAAATATTCTTTTATCAAATCCAACAATAATTATTTACATAATCAGCATAGTGAGAAAACTTTGGTCGCAGGAACAAAGAAATAAAAACAATGATTTGGTAAAAACTTATGTTGAGCGTATCTATGACCAAATTGAGGGATTAGACTCTACTTTGAAAAAAAATATTAAAAGTCTAGAAGGTGTAACAGAGGATACTAGAAAGTTAAGGAAGAAACTGAGAGAAGGCAACAATAGCTTGGTCGAATTAGCTAAGAAAGTAATTGATTTGATAATTGGTACACCAAAAAAGAAAATGGATGATTAAAAAAATATAATAAAATCAACATTTTAATAACATTTTTAACAGCCTTTAACCTTGACTTTAGGCCTCTCCATACTTACATTACAATCAACTTAAGAAAGGTATTACTATGGCAACGAAAAATATTACAGACGCAACTTTTGAGGAAGAAGTTCTAAAATCTGATAAACCTGTTGTACTTGATTTTTGGGCACCATGGTGTGGTCCTTGTAAAATGATTGGTCCATCTTTAGAAGAAATTTCAGATGAAATGGCTGATAAGATTACTGTTGCTAAAGTCAACATTGATGAGAATCCAGAAACGCCAACTAAATATGGTGTAAGAGGGATCCCAACAATGCTTGTATTTAAAAATGGTGAAGCTGCAGCAACTAAAGTAGGAGCTGTATCAAAGACAGCTATTGTTGAGTGGATTGAAGACTCAATCGCTTAATTAACTTCTAAAACTTTTCCAGCAAGATATAGAGAACCGCAGATTAATATGCGCGTATTCTCATTTGCTTCATTAACATTTTTTACCGCTTCAGAAATTGAACTTGAAATTGTAACTTTGGCACATTGACCTTCTAGTTTATTTTTGAGTTCATCTGCTGGGATTGCGTTTTCCTCACTCGGGATCGTTATTGTTGTAATTGAGAAGCAATCGCTAAATTGTCTTATATAGGCTATAGGATCTTTTGTATTAATCATACCAATAATAATGCATAACTTTTTTTCTGGTAAATTCTTGAGTGTCTTGTTCAAATTAAATGCAGCATCAACATTATGTGATCCATCTAAGTAAAGTTCATTTGATGGTTTCATTTTTGAACATAACTTGCCATCCTCTATTTTTTGCATTCGGCCAGGGAAATAAATAGATTTATGTTTTTGATCTTTTAAGAATTCTCTTACTTCTATGTTTGGTAATTGAGATATTGCAGCAATTGCAAGCCCAATATTTTTCTTTTGAAATTCATTTTGATCATCGAAATTAGAAAATTCTAATGTAATTGTATTGTCTTCATAAATGAGAGTGCCATTTTGTTCCGTTATGTTCCAGTGTATTCCATGAGCAAAA
>CACLBX010000013.1 GCA_902605215.1 uncultured Pelagibacteraceae bacterium | reverse complement strand
GTCTAAAAAAGTTTTATTATCTGCTAAAGATCTAAAGAAATGGCTTGGTAAGAGAGCTCAAGCGGGTAGAATTGAGCCAAAGAATTTACACTCTAAAATCTGAAGTTAACTTAATTGTATTTAATGTCTCAATATCCTAATAGTTATTATGCAACAAGCCTTAGTCAGCAAAAAGATGCTCTTCCAACTTTAATTGATGACCACGAATGTGACCTGTGTGTAATAGGAGGTGGTTTCTCGGGACTGTCAACTGCAATCGAAGCTGCCGAGCGAGGACTTAAAGTAATTTTATTAGAGCAAAATATTATAGGTTGGGGAGCTTCAGGTAGAAATGGTGGCCAAATTTGGAATGATGTTGCATGGGGAATTGATGGTATTGAAAAAAAATATGGCCTTAAACACGCCACGCAGCTATGGAACATATCACAAGCAGCAGTTGATCTTATTGATGAAAGAATAAAAAACTTTAATATTGAATGTGATAAGAAGAGTGGTGGAATACATGCAGCCACCAGTTTGTCAAAATTCAAAGAGTATGAAAATGATCTAAGATATAAATTAAAAACTTATAATTATGATAAGCTTGAAGTTCTTGACAAAGCTACAGCCGATTATGAAATTGGCTCTTCACTTTACTATGGAGGAATACTAGATAGGGGGGCGGGGCATTTACATCCGTTAAAATACGCTATTGGATTAATGAATGCTGCACTATCATTAGGTGTTAAGGTGTATGAGAATTCTCCAGCAAAAAAGATATTACAAAATAGTACTTACATTGAAGTATTAATAGAAAATGGAAAAGTTAATGCAAAAAAAATAGCTGTATGTTGCAACGCCTATATTGAAGGTTTAAATCTCGGCATCGAAAATAAAGTTATGCCTTGTGAAACATATATTGTTTGTACAGAACCTCTTAATAGTGATTTGCAGCAAAATATTCTGCCTAATGATTATTGTGTCAGCGATACTAACTTTGATCTTAATTATTATAGACTTTCAGAAAGTAAGAGAATGATTTTTGGAGGGGCTGTAGGCTATTCTCTTAAAAATGTAGAAGGTTTAAAGAAAAGAACAAAAAAACAGTTAAACAGAGTATTTCCACAACTTAAAAATATAAAAGTTGATTATATTTGGGGTGGTTTAATTGCTATTACGGTCAACAGAGTTCCTGATATAGGAATGATAAATGAAAAGATATTTTATGCTCAAGGCTTTTCAGGGCATGGAGTTGCATTTACTGGTATTGCCGGTAAAATTTTGGCTGAGAACATTGTATCTGGTAAAACTAGTGAAATGGAAGCTTTCGAGAAGATTAAGCATAGAAATTTTCCTGGGGGCAGATTATTTAGAATGCCTTTATTGGTAACAATTAGCGCTATGCAGAGGATGATGGATATTTTTAATGTATAAAATTTTGTTTATAGGAATTGGAAAGATGGGATTTCCAATGGCTGGCTTCCTATCAGAGAAATATGAGGTTTCTGTATACAATAGATCTAAGGAAAAAATCAGCATTTGGAAAAAAAAGTATGGAGGAAATGCAGTAGAAAACCTTAATCAGCTTGATGAAAAATTTGATTTCATTATCTCATGTATCGGTAACGATGATGATCTGAGAGAGATTACTTTAAACGATACTGGATGTTTTAATGCAATTAGAAAAAATACAATTTTTATTGATCATTCCACAGTTTCACCAAAGATTGTCCAAGAGCTTGAAATTAAATTAAAAGAAAAAGAAGCTTTTTTTCTAGATGCGCCTATCTCTGGTGGTCAGTTGGGAGCTGAAAAGGGACAATTAAGTATCATGGTAGGAGGAGATAAAAACGCATTTAACAAAAGTGAGAGTATTTTTGAGGTTTATGGAAAAAAAAGAAAGTACATGGGGTCATCAGGTTCGGGACAATTAACTAAAATTATTAATCAAATTTGTATAGCTGGTTTAGTGCAGGGCCTTTCAGAATCAATTTATTTTATGAAGCAAACTAAACTTAATCCAGAGGATGTTTTGGATGTTATTTCCTCTGGAGCAGCCCAATCTTGGCAAATGGATAATAGATTTATGACAATGAATGAAAATAAATTTGATTTTGGGTTTGCGGTTGATTTAATGAGAAAGGATTTATCAATCGCATTTGATGAAGCCAAAAAATTTGGCATTGATTTAGAAATTACAAAGATTGTTGATGAATTTTACAAAGACGTACAAAATATGGGTGGTAATAATTTTGACACATCAAGTTTAGTAAAAAGATTACTCAGTTAATTTAATAAACTTTGAAACTTCAGGAGCAAAGTAAGTAATTATAGCATCAGCTCCAGCTCTTTTAAAAGAAGCAAGCTGCTCAAGGACCACCGCTTTCTCATCAACCAAACTTTTTTCTGCAGCGAGTTTAATCAAGCTATATTCACCAGATACTTGGTAGGCAAAAGTTGGAAAATTTAGCTCATGCTTAATTCTATAAATAATATCTAAATAACTTATCCCTGGCTTTACCATCAATATATCTGCGCCTTCACTAATGTCCATAGAGGCTTCTCTGATTGCCTCGTCAGAGTTATTTATATTCATTTGGTAAGTTTTTTTATCTGATTTAAGGCTACTTGAAGAGCCTACAGCATCTCTGAATGGTGAATACATAGCAGATGCATATTTTGCAGCGTACGAAAGTATTAAGGTATCTTGAAAATCTTTTTTTTCCAGTTGATTTCGTATCATCCCTATTCTTCCGTCCATCATGTCAGATGGAGCAATAACATCAGCCCCACATTCTGCATAAAGTAGTGCTTGTTTTACAAGTAATTTATTTGTTTCATCATTAAGTATTTTTCCACTGTCATTTATTAAACCATCATGTCCATGATCAGTATAGGGATCAAGTGCCACGTCACACATCAATCCAAAACTTTTGTTTGATCTTGATAATTGATCTATAGACTTACAAACTAGATTTTCAGGATTTAATGCCTCTTTACCATCGTTAGATTTGAGTTCTTCAGGGGTATAGGGAAAAAGAGCAATTAAATTAATATTTTGACTTTCCGCAATATCTTTCACTTCATTCAGATTATCTATTGAATATCTATAGACATTAGGCATAGATTTAATCTCTTCTTTTTTATTTTTCCCTTCACATATGAAAACTGGCCAAATTAGATCATTAGATGTTAATGAATGCTCTTCAACCAAATTTCTAATCCAGCTAGACTGTCTGTTCCTTCTGAGTCTAGTACTTGGAAATTTTAAGATACTCTCTTTCATCATTTTATATTTTTTTTTGGCAGTATTATAAAAGAACTAGTTGATTTAATATAGTTATCATAACCTTCTTTTTTCTTTGCTATAGTTTTTTCAAGTAAACTTACTCCAGAAACTTTTAACAATAGGTACGTCATGATAATGGGAGATATAAATATTAATAAATTGTAAGAAATGCTAAAACAAAATAAAGAGATACCCCACCAAAATACACTATCGCCAAAATAATTTGGATGCCTCGAATAAAACCACAGACCTTTATCCATAAGTTTATCTTTATTATTTTTTTCAGATTTAAATTTTGTTAGTTGAATATCAGATATAGTTTCAATTATTATACCAAGAAGTGCTATAATTATTGCAATGACACCAAATACATTCAGATCTAAGTTATTTGGGGCCATACTGAGACTTTGCATTGGGAAAGATACAATACAAATTAAAATAACTTGTATTAAATATGCTGTATAAAAAAGACCAAAATCACCTCTGTACTCTCTTATCTTAACGTATCTAATATCTTCAGACTTTCTTATATTTCTTGAGAATAAATAAATACCTAATCTTAATCCCCACAGGCCAACAAGGGACAAGGCAATAATTTTTGGAAGGGAATAATCATTATCTAAGAAATAAATAATAGCTGTTGAAAAGAAGAAACTTGGACCCCAATAAATATCAATAAAATCAGCCCGTCTTGTTTTTAACGATGATAGCCATAGAATAGTAATGACTATAAAATTGAAGCTTAATATAATAAGTAAATTTTCAATCATAAGAAAACATATATATGTCTTTTAGGTTTTTAAACAATCATAAATTTACTCCCTTTGCTCATAGAGGAGGATCATTGGAAAATAAGGAAAATACTCTTGATGCTTTTGAAAAGTGTATTTCTATTGGATACGATTATATTGAAACTGATGTTAGAGAAACTAAGGATGGAAAGCTTGTTATTTTTCATGATGAAGATTTAAGTAGGATTTGTGGTCTACAGATAAAAATTAATCAATTAGAATATGAAGAAATAAAAAAAATAAAAATATTTGATGATCACCATGTGCCACTTTTGGATGAAGCTTTAATTTCATGGCCACATTTGAATTTTAATATAGAACCAAAATCAACTCTTGCTGCACATCTTTTAATAAAGTCACTAAAATCGAATAAAAGAAACTTGGATCGTTTTTGTATTGGATCATTTAGTACAAATAAAATTAATTTATTAAGAAATTCATGTGGCGACCAACTATGTACATCAATGACAAAGCAAGAAACAATAATGTTTTATTTAGATAGTGTACTACCACTTTTTAAGAACAATATTCCTTGTTTGCAAATACCAATGTTTTATTTTGGTTTTCAGATTGTATCTAGGTCTTTTGTATCACACGCTCATAGTCTTGGGAAAAAAATACATGCTTGGACGATTAATGATGAAAGTCAGATGAATCAACTTATTGATTATGGAGTAGATGGGATTATGACAGATCGGCCACAATTACTTAAGGACGTTCTTACAAAAAGGTCATTATGGAGATAAGTCTATCAATTTCTATTTACAATATTTAGTATATTTTGTTTAATACTGATCAACATGAACGAAAATATAATAATATCTATAGCTTCAGATCATGCTGGTTTTGATATGAAAGATAAAGTAGTTAATTTTCTAAAGGCAAAAAATATTGAAGTTATCGATAGAGGGCCTGAACAAAATGAACCCGTAGACTATCCAGATTTTGCAGAGAAAGTTGCTACAGATATTTCCAACCAAACTGTAAATATGGGAATATTAATTTGTGGTTCTGGTCAAGGAATGTCAATGGCAGCTAATAAAAAACCAGGAATTAGAGCTGCACTTTGCTACAATAACGAAATAACTAGGCTTGCAAGAGCGCATAATGATGCAAATATTTTGACTTTAGGTGCTAGAGTGATAGATGAAAGTACAGCTATTAGTTGTGTTGACACATTTATAAACACTGAATTTGAGGGAAGTCGTCACATTACTAGAATCAACAAAATAGGATAAAATATAATATGAGCTTTTTTTCTTCACCACTTAAGGATATCGACAATGAAATTCACAAGGCAATTAATTTAGAGCTAGATAGGCAGCAAAATCAGATAGAATTGATTGCTTCTGAAAATATAGTTTCTAAAGCTGTTCTTGAAGCCCAAGGTTCCATAATGACAAATAAGTATGCGGAAGGCTATGCAAGTTCTCGATACTATGGTGGGTGCGAATTCGTTGATATTGCAGAAGACCTTGCAATAAAAAGACTTCAAAAATTATATAAGTGTGAATATGCAAATGTTCAGCCTCATTCGGGTGCCCAGGCAAATGGAGCGGTTATGTTAGCTTTGATTAAGCCAGGTGATACTATACTTGGAATGAGTTTAGATGCTGGCGGACATTTAACACATGGCTCTGCCCCGTCAATGTCTGGTAAGTGGTTTAATGCCATACAATACGGATTAGAAGACAATGGACTAATTGACTACGATGAAGTTGAAAGGCTAGCAATTGAACACAACCCAAAAATTATTATTGCCGGAGGAAGTGCTTATTCAAGAATTATAGATTTTAAAAAATTTAGAGAGATTTGTGATCAAGTCGGTGCATTTCTTCATGTAGACATGGCTCATTTTTCAGGCCTGGTTGCAGCTGAGGAGTATCCAAATCCATTAGAATATGCTGATGTAGTAACTTCTACGACTCATAAGACTATTCGAGGTGCAAGAGGAGGTATGATTTTATCAAATAATTTAGAGCTAGGTAAAAAATTTAATTCCGCAGTATTTCCTGGTTATCAAGGTGGCCCATTAATGCATGTGATTGCTGGTAAAGCAGTAGCTTTTGGAGAAGCATTGAAACCAGAATTTAAGGAATACATAAAACAAGTAATAACAAACGCTAAGACATTAAGCGACACCCTCGTTAGTGGAGGATTAAAGATTGTTTCTGGTGGAACTGATACTCATTTAATTTTAGTAGATTTAACTCCAATGGATTTAACAGGCGACTCCGCTCAAACTAGTTTGGAAGCAGCAAATATAACATGTAATAAAAATGGAATACCTAAGGACCCTAAGCCACCTAAAATCACATCAGGTATCAGACTTGGAACCCCAGCTGCAACAACAAGAGGTTTTAAGGAAAATGAGTTTAAGCTTGTAGGAGAATTGATACTAGAAACACTTGTTGGCTTAAAAAGTAATCCAACTGATAATAGCAATATAGAAAAAGCTGTAAAAGAAAAAGTAATTAATTTGTGTAGCGAGTTTCCAATTTATAGTTAGGTTTTTTTATGAAATGTCCATTTTGTGGAAATGAAGATACTCAAGTAAAAGACTCAAGGTCTACAGAGGACAATTCTGCTATTAGAAGAAGAAGGTTTTGCTCTGCATGCGGAGCCAGATTTACAACATTTGAGAGAATACAGTTGCGTGAATTAACTGTTATAAAAAAATCTGGTAAAAAAGTTCCTTTTGATAGAGATAAATTAGAGAGATCAGTTCAAATTGCCCTAAGGAAAAGGCCAGTAGAGACTGAAAGAGTTGATCGTATGATAAGTGGGATAGTTAGAAGAGTTGAGAGTCTAGGTGAAGCTGAAATAGCTTCAGATGTAGTTGGTGAAATTGTCATGGAGGGCTTACAAAGCATAGATCCTGTCGCATATGTAAGGTTTGCATCTGTGTATAAAAATTTCAGAGAAGCTAAAGACTTTGAAGAGTTTATTGGAGTTATCTCATCAAATAACGAATAGGTATTTAATTGAAAATTGTCGACTATATGCAGCTAGCAGAAAGAATGGCTCATAGAGCTATTGGCTCTACCTACCCAAATCCACCTGTTGGAGCAATAATTGTAAAAGACAAAACTATTATTGCAAGAGGCTGGACGCAGAAAAATGGCTCTCCACACGCCGAAGTTCATGCGATAAATCAAGTTAGAAATAAAAAGCAATTAGAAGGTGCGTCTATATATACAACTCTAGAACCTTGCTCACACATTGGAAAAAATCCACCTTGTGTAGATAAAATAATAAAATATAAATTCTCAAAAGTCTTTATTTCTGAAATTGATAAAAATGCATTAGTTAAAGGCAAATCTATAAAAAAGCTTAGAAAAAGAAAAATAAAAGTTATCGTTAAAAATTTTGGCAAACAAACAAGATATATTAATAAAGTTTTCTTTAACTCATTAAATAATAATCGACCGCATATAACACTTAAAATCGCATCAACTGCAGATGGTAAGATTGCCACAAAATCAAAAAAAAGTAAATGGATCACAAATTCAGTTTCAAGACAACATGGCCATATGTTGCGAGCACAAAATGATTGCATGTTAGTAGGGAGAGGAACAATTGTAGAGGACAATCCTGCATTAGATTGCAGACTAAGTGGACTTGAAAGTCTTTCGCCTGATTTATTTATTCTTGACAGTACTATGAGTATACCAAATCATTATAAAATATTTTCTAATCATTCAAGAAATGTATTTGTATTTTATTCAGATGGAAAAAAAAGATCGAATTCGAATAAAAAAAATATTAAGTACATAAAAGTAAGTAAGAAAGGCTCAGAATTATCTTTAAGAGAAATATTAAATAAAATTACAAATCTCGGATACATGAGAATTCTTGTTGAAGGAGGCTCACATTTAAGCGGTTCGTTGTTAAAAAATAATTATGTTAATGAGATTCAATGGTTCAGAGCTAGTAAAATAATTGGTAAAGGTGGAGTGGATGCGGTGTCAGATATGGGAGTCAGTAATATGCAATCTACAAAGAACTTTGTTCTCTTAGAAAGCAAAAATTATGGAAATGATATTCTAACTATATATAGAAAGGGGTAATTAAAATGTTTTCAGGAATTATTGAAAATAAAGGTTTTGTTCTTAAGTTTGAGAAACAAAAAGATTTCAGATTAGTGTTAGATACAAACCTTAAATACAAAGATATAAAAAAAGGTAGCTCAGTATGTTGTAATGGCATTTGCCTTACTGTGACAAGTAAGAGAAAGAAAAAAAAATATACTCAGCTCTCATTTGATATTTCTCAAGAAACAATCAACTGTTCAAATTTCAATGTAATTAAAAAAGGCGATGAAATAAATATTGAGAAATCTTTGCGTGTAGGTGATGAAATCAGTGGCCACTTTGTATTTGGTCACGTTGATGATACTTCAAAATTGATCAGTATTAAAAAAGTAGGAGATTCACATGAAATCAAGTTAGAAATTTCGAAAAAGATTAAAAAATTTATTGCAAAAAAAGGATCTATTTCCCTAAATGGCATTTCATTAACTGTAAATCAAGTCAAAAATAATTTTATTGTTCTCAACATTATTCCCTTCACATGGCTGAACACTAATCTAAAAGGATTGAAAATAGGTGATAGAATAAACCTTGAAGTTGATATGTTAGCAAGATATGTTACGCAAAATCAGTAAAAATAAATTTAAAAATGAATAAGGAATTTATATCTTCCGTAGAGGAAATAATAGAAGATCAAAGAGCTGGAAAGATGGTGATCATGGTCGATGATGAAGAACGTGAGAATGAAGGCGATCTAATAATTCCTGCAGAAAAAACTGATGATAAAGCAGTAAACTTTATGGCAAAATACGGAAGGGGTCTTATATGTCTTTCTTTGACAGAAGAAAGAGTTAAACAATTAGATTTGCCATTAATGTCTCAAAACAATGAAATGAGAGACTCAACAGCATTTACAGTTTCTATAGAGGCAAAAGAAGGCGTTACAACTGGTATTTCTGCTCAAGACAGAGCCATAACAATTCAAGCAGCAATCAATAAAAATATGACTAAGGATGATATTATTAGTCCGGGTCATGTATTTCCTCTAGTAGCTCGTGATGGCGGAGTATTGGTAAGAGCAGGTCATACCGAAGCATCTGTTGACTTAGCTAGGCTTAGTGGAAATATACCAGCAGGCGTAATTTGTGAGATTATGAATGATGATGGGACAATGGCTAGGATTCCAGATCTGATTGAATTTTCAAGGAACCATAATATTAAGATAGGGCGAATTGTTGATTTAATAGCCTACAGAAGAGATAAAGATAAATTTGTAAAAAAGATCCACGACTCAAAAGTAAAAATTAAATCTAAGTATGAATTTGACATCAAAATTTATGAGTCCTTATTTGATAATACTGAACAAATAGTTTTATCGAAGGGAAATATTGATAATGAAAAGCCAGTGATGGTTAGAGTCCATGTGACTGATTATTTTGATAATCTATTTGGTGAGTATGGCAGCGATGACGCCTCATTAAATAAGAGCGTAGAAGTTATACAAGAGCATGGACATGGAATACTAGTTTTAATTAGAGATAGTGGTAAATCAATTATAAACAGACTTATAACTAACTCGTCTTCTGCTGGTATTAAATCTGAAAATGATAAAGACGAACTGAGGATTTATGGAATGGGCGCTCAAATTCTATCTGAGTTAGGTGTAAAAGAAATGATACTTCTCACAAATACTGAATGGAAATTTATTGGCCTAGAGGCTTATGGCATTAATATTATTGAGACAAAATTACTTAGTGAATTATAAATAATGAAAAAATATAAATTTCTTTTAGTCGCTTCAGACTTCTATCCGGAGGTGACTCTAAATTTACTAAAAGGAGCTCAACAACATTTAATAAAAAATGGACATAATTTCGATACCACTTTTACAAAGGGATCATTGGAAATTCCAACAAAGATATCAATGAAATTAAATAAACGTAAGTATGATGCTGTTGTAGCAATTGGTTGTATCATCAAAGGTAAAACTGATCATTATGAATTCATCGCTAATGCAATTACTATGACATTACTAGAGCTTTCAATTCAAAATAATTTGCCAATTTCTAATTCTATCCTTACTTGCAGAAATATAAAGCAAGCAAAGGAGAGATCATCAAAAAAACTTAATAGAGCAAAAGAGGCTGTCGAAGCAGCCATAGTGGTCCTGCAAGATTAAATTAATGTCTAATATAAAATCATTCCAAAGACTATTAGTGGTCCAGGCTCTTTATGAATTATCAATCAATGAAAATAGAAGTCAAACACCCATTAAAGAAATATTCGCAAATATAGTTGAGCAATCCGATTATAAAAAAAAAATTAATAATTCAAATTTGAACTTTGCAGAAAAAATTTATGAGGGGGTTATGGAAAATTTAGATGACATTAATAAAATACTAAAAGTATCAACGAATAAGAAAGTTAAAATTAATAATATGGATAAGTTGCTAATTTCAATTTTTAGGTCAGCAATTTATGAGATATTATTTTCTCATAATGTTACGAAGAAAATTGTAATTTCTGAGTATTTATTGATTGCCAACCGTTTTTTTGGAAATAAAGAAACTGCATTTATAAACGGAGTCCTTGATAATCTGCAAAATTCTTAAACTTGAAATAAAAGATTGCAAAACTCTGTAAATTTTGGCATTTTCACCAAACTATAATTATAGAGGATCATTTATGAGCATAATGCATTTAATAATTTTTTCTGGCGTATTAGCAATTATATACGGATTTTGGGCTGGTAACTCTGTCTTAAAATCAGATGCTGGTAATGCGAAAATGCAAGAAATCTCTTCAGCTATTCAAGTTGGTGCTCAAGCATATTTAAATAGACAGTATACAACAATTGCTATTGTTGGCCTGGTTATATGTGTTCTTTTATTTTTATTTTTTCAAGATATTTGGGTAATAGGCGGTTATTTAATAGGCGCTATTTTATCCGGTGCAGCTGGCTATATAGGAATGATTATTTCAGTTAGGGCGAATGTAAGAACAGCTCAAGCTGCAAATGAGAGTTTGGGAAAAGGCTTAAATGTAGCATTTAAGGCTGGAGCAGTTACAGGCATGTTAGTTGCAGGTTTGGCGCTTCTATCTATTTCTGTTTATTATGTAATATTAGACTCTTACTCAGTTTCTGACGAAACACTAAAGCATGCATTAGTTGCTCTAGGCTTTGGAGCTTCATTAATATCAATTTTTGCGAGATTGGGTGGAGGCATATTTACCAAAGGAGCTGATGTTGGCGCCGATTTAGTTGGAAAGGTCGAAGCTGGCATACCAGAGGATGACCCAAGAAATCCAGCCGTTATCGCAGACAATGTTGGCGACAATGTCGGTGATTGTGCCGGTATGGCCGCAGACTTATTTGAAACATATGCCGTTACAATTGTTGCTACAATGGTTTTGGCAACAATATTTTTCACAGGACCAATAGCAGAGATGATGACAATATATCCAATGGCAATTGGAGGTAGTTGTCTAGTAGCTTCAATAATTGGAACGTTTTTTGTTAGATTAGGACGTTCTGAAAGTATAATGGGTGCTCTTTACAAAGGCTTTATTGCCTCAGCAATATTATCTCTAATTTTTATATATCCTGTTACGCAGCTTGTTTTGGGGGATATGGCAACAGAGTATACTTTTGCCACAACATCATTTACTGGAATGTCACTTTACATATGTGCTTTTGTAGGAATAGTCATAACGGGCTTATTAATATGGATTACTGAATACTATACAGGAACTAATTATCGACCTGTACAAAGTGTTGCAAAAGCATCAACTACTGGACATGGAACAAATGTTATTCAAGGACTTGCAGTTTCTATGGAAGCAACTGCATTACCTGCAATAGTGATTGTTGTTGGTATTGTTTTAACATATCAATTGGCAGGACTTTTTGGAATTGCTATTGCTGTTACTGCTATGTTAGCTTTAGCTGGCATGGTTGTGGCTTTAGATGCTTACGGGCCTGTAACTGATAATGCAGGCGGTATTGCGGAAATGGCAAATTTAGATGAAAAAGTCAGGAAAACAACTGATGCACTTGATGCAGTTGGAAATACAACTAAAGCAGTAACTAAAGGATATGCCATTGGATCAGCTGGTTTAGGCGCATTAGTGCTATTTGCAGCATATGTTGAGGATTTAAAATTAATTCCAGAAATAACACCAGATTTTAGCTTAGAAAATCCTTATGTTGTTGTTGGCTTATTAATTGGTGGACTGCTTCCGTATCTTTTTGCTTCAATGGGGATGATGGCTGTTGGCAGAGCTGGAGGAGCTGTTGTTGAAGAAGTGAGAAAGCAATTTTCAGATAATCCTGGAATTATGACTGGTGAATCCAAGCCTGATTATTCAAGGTCTGTAGATATGTTAACTAGGTCAGCGATAAAGGAAATGATCATCCCATCAATGTTGCCAGTACTATCTCCGATCGTTCTTTATTTTATTATATCTTTTGTCGCAGATCAAAACGCAGCCGTTTCATGTGTTGGGGCAATGTTATTAGGAGTTATAGTTACAGGAATTTTTGTAGCTATCTCAATGACAGCAGGTGGAGGTGCTTGGGATAACGCAAAAAAATTCGTTGAAGATGGTAATTTTGGGGGTAAGGGATCGGAAGCACATAAAGCAGCGGTAACTGGTGATACTGTGGGAGACCCTTACAAGGACACCGCGGGTCCAGCTGTCAACCCAATGATTAAAATTACAAACATAGTCGCACTGCTTTTACTTGCGGCAATATAACCTAAAGTCCTCGAGTAAATGACTCGTAAAGTTGTTCTGCAATTCCATAACTGTCACTTGCAGCCTTCGTCTTTTCTTTTACAAAAGAAATCTCATTAAAATCATCAGCTTCAGTCAGGTTTTTTGATAGCAAAACCCCATTGCTATCAAACTCAAATCTCATTATCGATTGAAAGATAATATCATCTTTCTCAAACACATTTTTTTCCTTTATTGAAATTAAGTAAATCCAGACATTATTTATGTCATCAATTTGAATTGATGGAGATCCTAAATTTATAAAAATATCATTTTCAGTGGTAGTTCCTTCATTAAATTGAGATACTTTATCAACTGAAGTTATCATATCTTCCAATAAATAACCATGTTGCTTATTTATTGGGGTACAACTATATAATAAGGATATAATGTAAACTAATATGAAAGTTATTCTCATAGCAAATGTTCTTTAAACACAAAGATAAAAGGGTAGAAATAATCTACCAGAATATAGTAGAAATATCGAGATCAAAATTTTTTTATATAAATCTTAAATTAAACGATAATTTTGAAACAAGATTCGACTTAATAATTTTTCATGCATTTATAATTTTCTTTTATTACAAAAATTTAAGTATTAAAAAATCAGATATTTCTCAGAATCTCTTTGATCATATGTTTAGTGATTTTGAAAATAATCTTAGAGAGATGGGGTTTGGAGATGTTGCTGTAAATAAGAAAATGAAAGTATTTATCTCAGCTTTTTATGGAAGAATTGCACAATATAGTAAGGGTATTGAGATTTATAGAAGTAAAAGCGATAAATCATTGCTTCACCAAGCAATCTTAAATAATATTTATAAAGGAGGCAACATATCAGATCATTATATTGAATATTTTATCTTTTATATGGAAGAAAATATAAACCATTTTATAAAAAAAGATGAGCTAGAAAATCTAAAAGATGGTTTTCATAATATTAGTATTAGATATGAGATATAAGTTTTGACAAAAGTTTTCACTTTATCTGTTGATATGCTTGGAAGTGAGACAAATTCAAATGATATATTAGCGGGATTAAACCAGTCGTTGCTAAGAAACTTGAATTACAAATTTCGATTATATGGTCCTGAAAAATTAATAAAAAAAAAAATAGAGAAATATGGAGCATTATTAAAAGCCTCAGAGATTATTGATTGTGAATCATACATCTCTATGGATGATAAACCTTCAGATATTTTAAAAAAAAAAGAAAATTCTAGCATGTTTCTAGCTATAAGATCAGTAAGTGAACATTTATCAGATGCAGTTTTATCTTTTGGCAATACTGGAGCACTTATGTCTTTATCATTATTAAATATAAAAACATTAAAAGGCATAAAGAGACCTGCTATTGCATCTATATGGCCGAATATAGCTGGTGAATCTATTGTACTCGACTTGGGAGCAAATACTAAACTTGATACAAGATATTTATTAGACAACTCAATCCTAGGATCAAGCCTAGCTTCAATATTATTTAAAATTGATAATCCTAGTATTGGCCTTCTAAATGTTGGCGTTGAAGACAATAAAGGAAATGATGAAATCAGGTCAGCTTCAGATAGTTTAAAAGAGTTATCTAAAATTCATAATATTAATTATCATGGATATGTTGAGGGTAATGATATTTCAATTGGAAAAACAAATGTTGTAGTTACAGATGGTTTTACGGGGAATGTTGCACTAAAAACAGCAGAGGGAACAGCAAAATTATTTCAAAGTCATCTTAACGATGCTTTTAGAAGTTCAATATTATCAAAAATAGGTTATTTTTTATCATCTTTAGCAATGAAATCTGTGAAAGATAGACTGGATCCTAGAGTTCACAATTGTGGGATAATGGTTGGTTTAAATTCATTAGCTGTAAAATGTCATGGCCAATCAGAGCATAGAGGGGTCTCTTATGCTGCCGATATCATATATTCATTATTAGAGAATAATGTGAATAAAAGAATTCAGCATTATGTTCATGAAATCCAAAGTAAATTGCAAGATTAGCTGCAAAAAAAATATATTAATGTATTGTTATAAGTAATTATTATTATTATAATTTTTATAATTATGGATAAGACAACTACTAGATCAACCCTAAGTGAAGCTGTGTTTAAAAGTGTAGGCCTTTCAAGAAATGAATCTGCAAACTTGGTAGACTCAGTTTTTAGCGAAATATTAGTGAGTTTAATAAATGGAGATGATGTTAAGATATCGTCGTTTGGAACATTTATTGTACGACAAAAAAAAGAAAGAATTGGAAGAAATCCTAAAACAGGAGAAGAAGTACCTATTACCGCTAGAAGTGTAGTTACATTTAGAGCCTCTAATGTTTTAAAATCAAAAGTTAATACTAAAAAAAAAATAAATATTAAGGAGCAATTTGAAAATGAACTCTAAATCTCCTGAAGCCTTTCGAACTATTAGTGAAGTTTCTAAAGATCTCTCACTACCACAACATGTTCTTAGATTCTGGGAAACAAAATTTGTGCAGATTAAGCCGATTAAAAGAGGTGGAGGTAGAAGATATTATAGGCCTGAGGATATTAAACTTTTAAGGGGCATAAAAAGCTTATTATATAATGATGGTTATACAATTAGGGGAGTCCAAAAAGTAATAAAAGAAGTTGGTACAAAAAAAATTTTACAAAAAGAAGTTGAAAATAATATCTTTACAGGAAGAGAAAATAATAATAATCAAGCTGAAGGAAACAATAATATTACCCAACATCAACTAGGTGAAAGTAAAAGAAAAAAATTAATGAACGTATTAAATGATTTAGTAAACTTAAGGAAAAAAATTGATCAAAGTTAATGTATGGCAAAAAAATCAACTGTAAAAGTAAGACTTGTTCCCGAAGAAAAATCTAATAGTAAATTTTATTACTATGCAAAAAAACCTACGTCAGGTCTTAAAGCAAAAGATAAGCTAAGAATGAAGAAGTACAACCCAGCAACGAAGAAACACGAGTGGTTTATAGAAAAAAAACTTCCCCCTCATAGTAAATAATTTATTTTTTAAAATTACTTCTTTCGTATTCAATAAAATTATCAATTAAAGATAACCAAATATTACTCATAAGCTTTTTATTGCCTCCAAGTTTAATTGTCTTCTTTGAAATTTTTTTTGTTATTTCGTTGATTCTTTTTTTATCAACTATTTCAGATTTATTAACTTTTAATGCTAAAGCCTTTTCTACTAACTTTGACCTTTTAACCATTAACGGCAATATTTTATCATCAATTGAGTCAATTTTTTTTCTTATACTCATCATTTGAGGCGTGTTATTTTTTATTGATTTCATTTTTTCTTAAATGGTCTGAGTATAAGCATTGAAGGAAAAACCCAGAGAATTCCTAATAGAAAATACACAATAAATTCAATTAGCCAATGATTAAAGTTGATTTTAGTTAAAATTACCATAACTAATAAACAATATATCATAATTGCAATTATAAATATAACTACACTCATCGCTTTTTTTAACTTTATCATGACAAATATGTAATAAATATGAACATTAAAATCAATACATTTTCAATCTGGCTATTATCTTTAATGGCCTTAATTTGTGCAATAATTTTAATTGGAGGCTATACAAGAATTTCAGACTCTGGACTTTCAATCACAGAATGGCTTCCAATTTCAGGTATCCTTTACCCTTTATCTGAAACTGCCTGGAACGTAGAGTTTGATAAATACAAATTAATTGATGAATTTATGTTTGTTAATAGTTCAATGACTTTACAAGAGTTTAAGGTCATTTATTTCTGGGAGTGGTTTCATAGAGCATTTGCTAGACTTATAGGCGCTGCTTATTTAATTCCTCTTTGCTTTCTTTTATTTTATAAAAAAATTGAAAAAAAATATTACACGAACGTCATTTTTATTGGTGTTCTTTTATTTACTCAGGCGATTATAGGTTGGTACATGGTAAAAAGTGGTTTATCAGAAAGGGTTGATGTAAGCCAATATCGTTTAGCACTTCATTTAACAATGGCATTTATTATTCTTGGTTTAACTTTCTATACTTTAGTCTCGTATTTATTAAATAATGAGTTAATAAATAATAATTCAATCTTCATCAAGAAACACAAAAGTTTATTAATTATACTTTTTCTCTTTGTTTGCTTTCAAATATCCTATGGTGCATTTGTTTCAGGTACTCACTCAGGACTTCTTTATAATACTTGGCCACTTTACAATGGCAATATACTCCCTTTTATTGAAAATACGCAAATAATATGGATAATAAATTTCTTTGAAAATGGTGAGTACATCATTTTTATTCATAGAACTTTTGCCCTGATTATATTGTTTTTATTATTCTATTTGAACTACTCAATAATTATGAATAGAAAAGTAAATAGCTATTACCCTGTAATTATTTTCTTTAATATTACATTTGTCTTACAAATTGTTTTGGGTGTTTCCATGACCTACCTGAACATTCCATGGCACCTAGCCATAATACACCAAGGCAACTCAATATTAGTATTCTTACTATCTCTTTTTATGTATCAGTTAAGTTTGAGGTCACCCCAGTAAAGTGTACTAAGGTGACCTATGTATGATTAAGCCGCGTCTAATGCATTTTTTAGATCTTCGATGATATCATCGATGTGCTCTATGCCTATGGATAATCTCACATAACTAGGAGTAACGCCCGCTGACTCCATTTCCTCATCAGATAGCTGCGAGTGAGTAGTTGATGCAGGATGAATAGCTAGACTTCTCGCGTCTCCTATATTTGCTACATGATAAAACATATTTAAATTATTAATAAATTTTTCACCACTAGCCTTACCACCTTTAAGTTCGATACCACAAAGTGCACCATGACCCCCTTTTAGATATTTATTTGCTCTTTCGCCTGCTTCACCTTCGTCAAGCCCAGCGTAAATAACTCTAGAAACCTTATTATGACTTGAGAGGTACTCAGCAACTTTAGCGGCATTAGAACAATGTTTTTCCATTCTCAGTGAAACCGTTTCGAGTCCTTGTATGATATTAAATGCACTTTGAGGACTCAAAGCTGCACCTATATCTCTTAAACCAACAAATCTTGCTCTGACTATATATGCAATTGGGCCTACAGCTTTGGCAAATTCTGTCCAAACCATTCCATGATAACTTGGATCAGGATCATTTAGATTAGGTTGTCTTTTAGGATCTTTTCCCCAATCAAACTTACCACTATCAACAATAATTCCGCCAATCGTCGTTCCATGACCACCAATAAATTTAGTTAATGAATGAACAACAATTGTAGCTCCGTGTTCTATTGGCTTACATATCACTGGTGCTGCAGTGTTATCAACTATTAATGGTATATTATATTCGTCCCCTATATCTGCAACTTCACGAATAGGAAATACTTTTAACTTCGGATTTGGAAGAGTTTCAGCATAGTATGCCCTAGTATTATCATCAGTTAATTTCCTAAAACTCTCAGGATCTTTTGGATCAGCAAACCTAACTTCAATTCCAAGATCCTTCATTGTATTGGCAAATAAATTCCACGTACCCCCGTATAAATCAGTAGAACTAACAATGTTATCACCAGCTTTCACCAAATTTTGAATACTTAGCATAGAGGCAGATTGACCAGAACTCACACAAAGAGCACCAACGCCACCTTCCATTGCAGCAACTCTTTTTTCAAGAACATCAACAGTTGGGTTCATAATTCTTGTATAAATGTTCCCGAAGTCTTTTGCGCCAAATAAGTTTGCCGCATGTTCAGTATTATGAAATTGATACGAAGTTGTTTGATATATAGGCACCGCTACAGATGTTGTCGTTGGATCACTTCTATAGTCACCGCCATGTAAAGCTATAGTCTCAGGATTGACTGAGTCAGCTGGTACAAATTTATTTTTAGCCATTTCTTTATAATTCCCCTATTAATTTTTTAATTGACAATAATTGTTGTAAAAGCTCATTAACTACAATTATATCGACTTAAAATTTAATACCCGTTTAAAGATTATGTAAACTTATATATAAAGTACTATAGTACCATTTGTTAATATACTGATTAAATTGATGAAATATATAATGGTTGACAAATAAACAAGTTGTTAATATTAACATCGCATATGAATACTTCTAAAATATTAAAACAAACAAAGTCTCTAGCTAAGGAAGATATTAATAAAAATTGGCTTATTGTTGACGCTGAAAACATTGTCTTAGGTAGATTGGCATCTGCAGTATCTAAAATCTTAAGAGGTAAACATAAGCCAAGCTATACACCTCATGCTGATTGCGGAGATAACGTAGTAATAGTTAATGCTGAAAAAGTTAAACTAACTGGAAATAAGTTAGAAGATAAAGTGTATTATCGTCATACAGGCTATCCTGGAGGTATTAAATCCATCACTGCCAAAAAAGTTCTCGAAGGAAAGAACCCCGACAGACTAGTAAGACTTGCCGTTAAAAGAATGATACCCTCAGGACCATTAGGTCGTAAACAGTTATCAAATATGAAGGTTTATGTTGGAAGCAGCCATCCGCATGAAGCTCAAAACCCTAAAGCATTAAATATAAAAGAGTTAATATAGTAATGAGTGATACTGCAAATTCTGAAACTATTCTTAAAAGCGAAACCACCGAAGTTCAACCAGTTATAGATAAGCTAGGGCGATCTTACGCTACTGGTAAAAGAAAAAATGCTGTTGCAAGAGTCTGGATCAAGGTGGGATCAGGCAAAATAATTATAAACGGAAAAGAGCTGGACAAATATTTTTTAAGACCAGTTCTAAGTATGCTAGTTAATCAACCATTAGTATTAACTGATAAAAAGCTTGCAGTAGATACGACCGTAACTGTTAGTGGTGGAGGTTTGTCAGGACAAGCTGGAGCAGTTAGACATGGAATTTCAAAAGCTCTTACACTTTTTGATCCAAACTTAAGACCGGCCCTAAAGACTGAAGGTCTTCTGACACGAGACTCAAGAATCGTTGAAAGAAAAAAATACGGTAGACGAAAAGCTCGAAGAAGATTTCAATTTTCTAAAAGATAGTTTCGAAGTCTTTAATTGGATTTCATAAAGTCTATCAATTAATAATTTTAAATTTGTAAATGAAAAATGTAGTAATATTAGGTGCTAGTGGATTTGTTGGTCATGAACTTTACAATATGTGTAGAGCGCATCCAAATATAAATCTATCAGCTTTGTCTGCCAATAAATCAGCTGGAGAGTTGGTTGATGATAAAGAATTAGAGCAATCACATAGATACCAAACAATTGAAAATATAGACTTTGAGAATGTTGATTTTATTTTCAATTGTTTACCTAATATGCAGATGCATAAATTAATTCATAATCTTAATAAAAATATAAGAATTATCGACCTTTCAATTGACTTCAGGTTGGATGAAAAGAAAGAATATAAAAGTTGGTATAATTTTGATCATGAAAGCCTTGAATTAAATGAAAATTTTCAATTTGGCCTCACAGAATTTAATAGAGAGAGTATAAAAAAAAGTAAACATGTTGCTAATCCAGGCTGTTATGCAACAAGTGTATTAGTTCCATTAATAGAATTGGTTTCAAAGGATGCAATTGTGTATGATGATATTATAATTGATGCAAAATCTGGATATTCTGGCGCAGGAAAAACAAAGCCCAAGCATGAGCTCATAAAAGAAGTAAGTGAAAATATTGCAACATATGGAGTTGGTGACCATAAACACATAGCAGAAATAAATCAGGAATTATCAAAAAATACTAAAAATAAAGTTGAAGTTTTTTTTGCTGCGAATCTAATTCCAGTTGAAAGAGGTATCTTAAGTAATATTTATGTAGACCTTAATAATAATACATTAAATAAACTTCATGAAATTTTAGTTGAAAGGTTTGAAGAAGAGCAATTCATTGAAGTACTTCCGATTGGCGACATTCCAAAAACTAAAGATGTAGTTGGTACAAATAATTTAGTAATTGGTTTAAAAAAAGGCTATAAAGAAAATAAAATTTGTATAGTCAGCGCTTTAGATAATCTCTTAAAAGGTGCATCTGGACAAGCGATACAAAATTTTAACGTAATGAATGATTTTGGTGAAGATGAAGGGATATTGATGTGAAAAAAATTTATTTATTAGTTATATTTTTATTTTCATCTTTTCTTTTTATTAGCTGTGCAAAAATTGAAAATTTCTCTTTTTACGAATACTTCATAAATCCAGATATTTCTGACATTGATATGGGCGATGATATCACAAGTGATAAACCTGATATTGAGAGCGTTCCTGAAAAGGTCGTAATTAATGAGTAAAGTTTTGGGTATAGGAATAGCAGGATTAGGAACTGTTGGAGCAGGTTTTTTGAAGCAACTAAAAGGCTTAAAAACTACAGCAAAAAAATCAGCTAATATTAGGGTTGTTAAAATTGCCGTTAAAAGTCTTAAAAAGAAGAGAGACCTTCCTATTAAGCAATTACCTTTGACTTCAAATACATTGAGTCTTGCAGAAGATGACTCCATTGACGTTGTTGTTGAATTAATTGGTGGCTCTAAAGGAATTGCCTATAATTTAGTAAAGAAATCTCTAAAAAATAAAAAGCACGTGATTACTGCTAACAAAGCACTTATGGCACTACATGGCAATGAATTAGCCAAGATCGCGGAAAAAAATAATGTATCACTAAATTATGAGGCCGCTATTGCTGGGGGAATTCCAATTGTTAAAGCAGTAAGAGAAAATTTACGCTTCAATAAGATTAAGAAAATATATGGAATACTTAACGGTACTTGTAATTATATTTTGACAAAGATGGATAGGAATCTTGGAGACTTTAAAGATGTACTTAGCGATGCACAAAAGAAAGGGTTTGCTGAACTTGACCCTACCTTTGATATTGAAGGGATAGATGCAGCACATAAAATTACTCTATTATCATGTTTGGCATTTGATGTGCCAATAAGTTTTAGTTCAACATATATTGAGGGCATTTCAAAAATTGATACCAAAGATTTTAAATATGCTAGTGAGTTTGGCTATGTAATCAAATTACTCGCAGTCAGTTCAAAGATTAACAACAAAGTTGAACAAAGAGTTCACCCATGTTTTGTTAAACAAGCATCAGATATAGCTAAAGTAGATAATGAATTAAATGCAGTAATCGTTGAGGATAATGTTATCGGTAAAAACATGTTTCAAGGGCCAGGAGCGGGCGCAGGTCCAACAGGAGCATCGGTCATGTCTGATTTAATGGAAATTGTAAGAGGCACAATTAATTTTCCATTAGGCTCACCAGTTAACGCAAAGAAAAAACTTATTTTTCAAAAAATTGAAAATTTATCATTTCCATATTATGTAAGAATTGTGGGCAAGGATCGTGCAGGCGTTATGGCAAAAATTTCAAGAGCTTTATCTAAGAAAGGTATATCTATTAAAAGCATAATCCAAAAACCATCTAAAAAGACAAAATATGCGGAAATAATTTTAATTACACACAAAGTTAAGGAATCATCTCTGAAAGTTGCTTTAAATCAAATTAAAAGATTACCAGAAGTGGAAGCATCTGCTAAATTCATCAGAATCGAAGATTCGTTATGACCATTATATCAACACAATATGCATCAGGAATAGTTGCGGCAACCGAAAAAGCAGCGATTGCTTCGTCTATGCTAATTGGTCTTGGAGATGAAAAAGCGGCAGATCAAAAAGCCGTGGATGCAATGAGAACTGCATTAAATCAAATTGATTTTAAGGGAAGAATAGTGATCGGTGAGGGCGAAAGAGATGAAGCACCCATGTTATATATAGGAGAAGAAGTTGGTACAGGAAGGAATCATGAAGTTGATATAGCTTTAGATCCTCTTGAAGGAACTACAATTACTGCAAAAGGCATGCCTAATTCTTTGTCTGTAATTGCAGCTGCTCAAAGGGGTGGACTTTTATACGCACCCGATACCTATATGAATAAAATTGCAGTTGGTGGGGATCTTCCAGATGGGATTATTGATTTAGACGCTACTACTAAAGAGAATATGCAGAATATTGCTGATGCCAAAAAAGTTCCAATAAATGAAGTTACAGCATGTGTCTTAGAAAGATCTCGTCATGATAGTATTATCGAAGATCTTAGGTCAATTGGGGCAAAAATAGTTTTAATCCCCGATGGAGATGTGGCTGGCATTATTATGACTACTCAGGAACATAGTTCTGTAGATATTTATATGGGTGTAGGAGGAGCTCCTGAAGGTGTACTTGCAGCTGCTGCATTGCAATGTATTGGTGGTCAAATGCAAACAAGACTTGTAATAAACAATGAAGATGAAAAAATCAGAGCTGAAAAAATAGGTATAAAAGACTTAAATAAAAAATACTCGCTTGATGAGCTGGCTCATGGGGATATTATTTTTTCAGCAACAGGTGTAACCGAAGGAACAATGGTAAGAGGAGTAAGAACAAATCAAAATAAATATGTAACTCATTCTTTAGTACTAAGAACGGGTGAATCTTCATCACAATACATAGAAACATATCACGATATTAGTTGATAGATGACTGATAATGAATTTAGTGTCGATATACAATCATTAACAAATAAAAACTGGAAACTTAAAGAATATAGCGATCGTCAAATAGATTTTATCTCACAAAAATATGGATTGAGTAGATTAGTTTCAAAGTTATTAAATATTAGAAATATATCGGAACAAGACATACCAAGTTATATAAATCCATCTCTTAAAGAAAGTTTACCTGATCCATATAATTTAGTAGATATGGAAAAATCATGTGACCGACTGTACCAAGCTATTTTAGCTAATGAAAAGATAGCAGTATTTGGAGATTATGATGTAGACGGCTCAACCTCAGCGTCATTGTTAATAAATTATTTTAAGAAACTATCTATAGATCTTGATTTTCATATACCCAATAGATTTACAGAAGGCTATGGGCCCAGTAAGGAGGTATTTTCTAAATTTAAAGATAAAGGGATGAAAGTAATTTTTACAGTTGATTGTGGAACAATGTCTCACGAAGAGATTGAATTTGCCAATCAAAACAAGCTTGATATTATTGTGTTAGATCACCACCAGCCAGAAATAAATCTTCCCAAAGCATTTGCATTAATAAATCCAAACAGGCTTGATGATACATCAGGATTGAATTATTTAGCTGCGGTTGGAGTAACATACATGTTTATCATTGGAATAAACAGAAAGCTTAGGAAAGAAGGTTGGTTTAAAAAAAATGATATAGATGAACCTAACCTTATTTCATTTCTTGATGTTGCAGCTTTAGGAACAGTATGTGACGCTGTTCCATTAAAAGGGTTAAATCGTATTTTAGTTAATAAAGGTTTAGAGGTGATGCAGAAGCTTAATAATCCAGGATTAAGAGCCTTAGCAGAAAAATCTAATATAAAGCATAAGGTATCTGTTTATGATTTAGGCTTTAAATTGGGCCCCAGAATAAATGCTGCAGGTAGACTCGGAAGGTCAAGTTTTGGGACAGATTTATTGACAGCTAGTGAGAAACTAAAAGCTGATCAGATTTCAGAAGAGTTAAATAAGTTTAATTCTGAACGGCGAACAATTGAAAGTTATGTATTAGATCAGGCTATTGAACAGGTTACTGAGGAAAAACTTAATAATAAAGTTTTAATTGTCTATGGTGAGGGATGGCATGAAGGAGTAATAGGAATTATTGCTAGTCGTTTAAAAGATAAATTTAATAAACCTACTGTTGTATTTGCAATTAATGATGACGTGGCCAAGGGATCTGGTAGATCTCTAAAAGGAATTGACTTAGGAAGTTTAGTGGTTGCTGCTCAGCAAAGTCAAATAATTTTAAAGGGTGGCGGTCATGCAATGGCTGCTGGTCTAACAATGGAAAAAAATAAAATAGATGAATTAAGTCAATTCTTTGAAAAAAAATTGAATAAGGTTGAAGCAATTGAGACAAACTTCGCCACTATGCTAGCTGATGATAAACTTAGCATTTCAGCAGTAAATTTAGAGGTACATGATGAGATTGAAAAAGTTGGACCATTTGGCTCAGAGAATCCTGAGCCAAATTTTATATTTGAAAATATTAAGCTAGCTTCTGTGGATCAGATTGGGGAAGATCATCTCAAATGTCTCATAAAATCAAATGAAAGCTCTTTCATTGAGGCAATGGCATTTAGAAGTTTAAACACGAAGCTTGGAGATGAATTAAAAAAGAATAAAGGTGGAAATATTTCAATATTTGGAAAGATAAAAATAAATGAATGGAATGGTAGAAAAACTCCTCAACTGCATATAATTGATATAGCGAATTCCCAAATAAACTAATCAGTTATTGATTTCATATTATTATTAGATATATAAATGGCATACGGTCCCTTCGTCTAGCGGTTAGGATATCTGGTTTTCATCCAGAAGATCACGGGTTCGAATCCCGTAGGGACCGCCATATCTGTGACAATATGGCATTATAAAATCATCTAGAAGCATTTACATAGGCCTTAGAGGCATTATGTATATAGTATGAAAAATGAGATGTTTTTACATTATCAGCCAAGAAATTTCAGTGACAAAGTTGCACTTATGTTTACTAAAATGCTACGGTTTTTTGCAGATTTTTTTTTCAAGAAAAGGTATGGTCATCGCGCAGTAATACTTGAAACTGTCGCGGCTGTACCTGGAATGGTCGCAGGTATGCTAAACCATTTAAAAAGTCTCAGAAAGATGCAGGAGGGCCGGGGTTGGATTAAAATACTCTTGGATGAAGCCGAAAATGAAAGAATGCATTTAATGACCTTTATAAATATTGCAAAACCATCTGCTTTTGAAAGATTTTTAGTCATATTTGTTCAAGGAGTATTTTTTAACCTATATTTTTTCATGTACTTAATCTCCCCACGTACATGTCATCGGATAGTTGGTTACTTTGAAGAGCAAGCAATCATTAGCTACACTGAATACTTAGAAGAAATTGACAGTGGCAATATTGAAAATACTCCTGCGCCAAAAATTGCAATAGATTATTGGAACCTATCAAAGTTTGCTAAACTTAGAGATGTAATTATTGCTGTTAGAAATGATGAAATGGGCCACCGAGATGTTAACCATGAATTTGTTTCTATTATAGATAATGAGGTTGCAAAAAAAGATATATTTGATGGTAAGGAATTAAAGACTAAGAAATAGGTTAATATAACTAATCAATAAATTTATGTTGCAATTTGGAGTCTTCTTACACTCACTAGTAGTGGGATTTATGATATTCTTTATGGCAGTGGTCTCACCAACAATTTTTAAAGTACTGGATGAAACTAACTCTGGAGTATTTCTAAGACAACTCTTTCCACGTATGTTTCTATATGGATTGATTGCAATGTTACTTGCATTTTTAACAACTTTAAATAGTCAGTTAAATATTTATTGGATTATATCCGCTATTTCCTCAATTTTGTTTGCGATAAATCTTTATATAATTACACCTAAAATAAACTATCATCGAGATGAAGCGAAATTAGGAAATTCTCTATCTGAAAAAAAATTTAAACAATTTCATTTATTCTCAGTGGCACTCTTTATTTTACAGTTACTTGGATCGTTATATTTATTATTAAT